>JAAYSV010000022.1 GCA_012518215.1 Bacillota bacterium | reverse complement strand
TTAAGCCCTCCAGCGCCGATGGTACTCGGGGCGAGAGCCCCCGGGAGAGTAGGTCCCTGCCGGAGAACCTATTCATACCAGAGGGGCAGATCAGAAAAGATCTGCCCCTTGGTTTGTACAAAAAACAGGTTCCCCGGCATACCCGAACTGGAACTGGCGGCAAAAAAATAACAGGAGCCACACCGCATTTATCTGTGAAGAAGAAATACCTCAAGACGCATGGCGGGATCAATCACCATGATTGACACCAAAGATATCTGAAGAGACGTATTTTTCCCCGCGATCGGGAGAGATGACAACCACCAGACCTTTGTCCAGGTCTCTTGAAACTTCAAGGGCGGCATGAACGGCCGCACCGGTGCTGATCCCGGCAAAAATTCCTTCCTTCCGGGCCAGCAGGTTGACTTTGGCGATGGCATCCTCATCGCTCACCTTGATTGTCCGGTCAAGGCGGGTTGGATCGAAGATCCGGGGAACAAATGCCTCGTCCATGTTTTTCAACCCCTGTATTCTGTGATGGGGATGGGGCTCGGCGGCGATGATCTTTATCCCGGGATTCAACTCTTTGAGTTTTTTGGAGATGCCCATCAAGGTACCGGTCGTTCCCATTCCCGCTACAAGATGGGTGATCTGACCCTCGGTTTGTTCCCAGATTTCCGGGGCGGTGGTTTCATAATGGGCCTGCACGTTATCTTCATTGTTGAATTGATTGGGCATGTAGTAAGTTTCAGGATTGTCGCGGCACATCTCCAGGGCTTTTTCGATAGCACCGTTTGTACCCCGGGAAGCCGGGGTCAAGACCACTTCGGCACCGAAGGCTTCCAGAACACGCCTTCTTTCCATGCTCATATCCTCGGGCATCGTTACCATTGTCTTGTATCCCTTGCATATGGCAACCATGGCCAGGCCTATGCCGGTATTCCCGCTGGTGGGTTCAATAATGGTCTTGTTACGATCAAGTTCTCCTCTTTTTTCGGCACCCTCGATCATATAGCAGGCCACGCGATCCTTGATACTTCCACCCGGATTGCAACCTTCGATCTTGACAGCCAGAACAACATTCCTGTTGGGATTGAGTGTATTGATCTTGACCAGCGGGGTATTGCCGATGGATTGGATGATGTTTTGCAGGATAGCCATATTTTATAACCTCCTCGGTAAGGCTTCGGTTGTCACCTAGGACATTATAATCTATTTTCCGGTTGTCTGCCCCCAAATCCTTTTTCACAGACAAAACAAAATCGGATCGCTTTCTTCGATCACGGGGACAGTCGATGTCATTTGATATTATTCTCCATTCGGGAGGGCATCTGTCCTGTCCATCCTTCGGGATTCACGATGGCCCGTATTGATGTCCGATTATATTTACAGACCCATCATAATACTTTAAAATATAAGGCAACAAAGGTACACAGAAGCAAAATATGATGATTATAACCGCAAGGAAGTGGTCATAATAATTTACGGATGTCCGTTGGTCACGGTTTCCCGGGGGATGGGAACTGTCTCCCCGGTCAGGGCGGATAATTG
>JAAYSV010000021.1 GCA_012518215.1 Bacillota bacterium | reverse complement strand
TTGAGCCCGAGCATGAACCGTTCTTTTTGCTATGGCCCATGAACGGCCCAGTCGCCAAGCCAACATATAAAAAAAGAAATAGAAAACGTGGGCGGCCGAGGAGACCCTTGTTAATACCACTTACTCATGGGGGGAAGCTATTTCCTGGGTTTTATCTTTCGCATACACACAAAAGAGAGCTAAAACCGCCTGATGAATCCCCTTCTCATACAAACCCCACCATTGCCATAAACTGATTCCTGGTCTTTTATCCCCGTAAAGCATAACGTTTCCCTCTGCCCGAGATTCCTCGCGGCGCTATTTTTTACTCCGGTGTTAGCATTTCTACATCATTTTTCTCCATGGCTTCATGTTGGTGTTCTTGTCAAACACCGCTTGCTCGGAATGACAGAGGGGGAGGGAGCCCTGATTTTTTGGGCGACCGAAGAATCCCCTCCTCATACACCACTAACCCTGCCGCCAGAAAGGTAGAAAGTAGATCTTTCATCAAGTAAAAACTGCAGGGCGATCGCAGAATCTCCCAAAACCGCCTGCCGAAAAATCAACGGGAGTCCAGCCTGTCTTTCCGGAGCTTAATATTGTGGAAACGGAAGGATTACATTTCTTTTTGTCGAAAAGAAAATTAAGGGTAACATAATTCCCCCCGTTATCAGCGGGGATAAATAATAACGCAGGAGAAATGAAACCGATGAAAAACAAGAGAAGATCATCATATCGGCTGGTGCTGGCAATAACCCTGATAATTGCCCTATTGACAGGTACGGGGGCAGACATTGCCGCTGCTTTTCCGGTATCACCGCAACAGGGTGAACCTGCCCCGGGGGAGGGGGAAGGAGTTATTCCTTCTTCCGAGGATAGCGCGGAGACGGGGAATCTCTACGCTTTCGGCACACTGGGGTGGGGGCTCGGTGAGGAGGGGCTTCTGCCTTGCGAGATGGGCTTTTTCTCGGAGGTTCAGGATATATCTGCCGGAAAGTATCATTCCCTGGTATTGATGGCCGATGGCACGGTTTATTCTTTTGGAGACAATAAAGACGGTCAACTGGGACATGGTGACAGAAATGAAAGGAAATTCCCGCAGAAGATCGAGGGGCTGAAGGGTGTCCGGCAGGTCAGCGCCGGCCTTTTCCATTCGCTGGTATTGATGAAGGACGGCGATGTTTACGGGTTCGGTTTGAATGATAAGGGACAACTGGGGACCGGGGATGACAAGACCTGTCTGGAACCGACGAGGGTGGCACTTCCGGACAACAAGGAAGCGGTACAGGTGGCGGCGGGTGGCAGATTTTCCCTGGTATTGACGGCCGATGGCACGGTTTATTCTTTTGGAGATAATGAACACGGCCAACTGGGGCTGGGCGACGGGAATGATCGCCTTCTGCCGACAAGGATAGAGGGGTTGCCCGATCCGGCAGAAAACCCGGTGGTGGAGGTTTCCGCGGGGAAAGAACATGCGCTGCTGGTGCTGGAAAACGGTGATGTTTATTCTTTCGGACGAAATCTACGCGGTCAACTGGGGCTGGGCAATTACGGTGATAAACACAACAAGAATTCGCCACAGATGCTGGCGCGCGGAGAGGGAACAGGGCAACTGCCCGCGGATGTTCCCGCCGTCCGGGTTGCGGCGGCGGTGGCAGGCGGCCCCGATGACGGTGCCCACTCGCTCATCCTGCTGGAGAACGGGGATGTTTATTCTTGCGGGCGCGGGAGCGCCGGGCGCCTGGGACAGGGTGATAACAGGGATCGCTATTACCCGACGAAGGTGGATCTGGAGGTCAAGATAAAAGAGATCGGGGCGGGGGGCGACTATTCCCTGGCCATTGGCGAGGATGGGCAGGTTTATGTTTGCGGAAATAACGATTCCGGACAGCTGGGATTGGGGGAAGAGGTAGTACAGAAAGAGTCGTTCACCCCCGTGACGGGGTTGCAACCGGCGAAAGCGATCTCCGGCAGCTCTTATTCGCTGGTGCTCATGGACGACGGGACGGTCTATTCCTTCGGTCTCAACAACCACGGGCAGCTGGGGCAGGGGACGACGACCTCCCTCAATATACCCACATTGCTCAGGGGGTTCGAGCACATCAAATCGGTCTCTGCCGGCGGGGCTCATTCATTGTTGCTGCTGGAGAACGGCCGTGTTTTTTCCTGCGGCCTCAATGAATATGGCCAGCTCGGTCATGGGGACCGGAATGCCAGGTTGCTTCCTGCAGAGATAAAAGGGTTGCCCCGGGATATAAGAGTGGTGGCGGTGGCGGCGGGGAGGTACCATTCCCTGGCCGTGCTGGAAAATGGGGAGGTCTATTCCTGGGGGTACGGGGAGTTCGGCCAGCTGGGGCATGCCAACAACCAGACCCTGTATGCGCCGCAAAAAGTGGTGCATCTTACCGGTGTCGTTGGCGCTTCTGCCGGAAGGAACCACTCGGCGGTGGTCAACAGGAAGGGAGAGGTCTTTACCTTCGGGCTGGGCACCTACGGCCGGCTGGGACACGGGGACGAGGTCAGCTATCTTTACCCCAGGATGATCGAGGGGCTGCCCTCTCCGAAGGAGCATCCGGCGGAGGCGGCGAAGGCGGTCTCGGCGGGTGGATGGCATACACTGGTGTTGCTGGAGAATGGAGATGTTTATGCTTTCGGACGGAATCTTTACGGTGAGCTGGGACTGGGTGACAAAAACACACGGCTTGCACCGGAAAAAATGGAGGGACTGCCCGGCGCGGCGGCGGCAATTGCTGCCGGGAGGGCGGCGGATATCGAGGATGGGATGCATTCGCTGGTGTTGCTGGAGAATGGAGACGTTTATTCCTTCGGGCGCAATGATTGCGGTCAACTGGGGCTGGGGGATACAGATGATCGTGACGAACCCACCGAGATAACGGGATTGACGGGGGGTGCCGTATACCTGTCTGCCGGCGGCAGGCATTCGCTGGTGTTGATGGACGACGGGAAGGTTCATGCTTTCGGGCAGAATGAATACGGTCAGTTGGGGCTGGGAGATACGGAGGGGCATGAGGCGCCGGCTGAAATCGAGGGGTTGGCTGATAAAGAAATCGTTGGTGTGGATGCCGGCGGTGAACACTCGCTGGCGGTGTCCGCGGCAGGTCCGGTTTACTCGTTCGGGAATACAGCCGACGGGCGGATCGGAAGGGTGCCGCTGCAGCCGGAGATACCGGGGCCGGGAAATATGAAGGCGGTTTCGGCAGGTGATCGGCATGTTCTCATCGCCCTGGAGGATGGAAGGGTGTTTGCCTACGGACACGGCTCGGGCGGACGCCTGGGGCATGGTGACGAATATGATCGGTATGAACCGGTGGAGATAGAGGGGTTGCCCGATCCGGCGGAGAATCCCGCTGTTTCGGTGGCGGCGGGCGGCGGGCATTCACTGGTGCTGCTGGAGAATGGGGATGTTTATGCCTTCGGGCGGAATGAATACGGCCAGCTGGGGCTGGGAGGCGGGAATGATCACCTCCTGCCGACAAGGATAGAGGTTTTGCCCGCTGCTGTTGCGGTGGCGGCGGGCGGCGGGCATTCACTGGTGCTGCTGGAGAATGGGGATGTTTATGCTTTCGGGCGGAACGAATATGGCCAGCTGGGGCTGGGGGACACGGATAACCGTGAGGCGCCGGTTAAAATCGAGGGGTTGGCTGATAAAGAAATCGTTGATATGGACGCCGGTGGCGAACACTCGCTGGTGGCACTGGCGGACGGCAGTGTTTATGCCTTCGGGCGGAATGAACACGGCCAGCTGGGGCTGGGAGATACGGATGATCGCGACGTGCCTGCCAAGTTGTCGGGGTTGCCCGCTGCTGTTGCGGTGGCGGCGGGCGGCGGACATTCACTTGTGGCACTGGCGGACGGCGGTATTTGTGCCTTCGGGCGGAATGAACACGGCCAGCTGGGTTTGGGAGACACGGAGAACAGTGATCTGCCGGTTGAAGTCGGGGAGTTGGCTGACAAAGAAATCGTTGGTGTGGATGCCGGCGGCAGTCATTCGCTGGCGTTGCAGAAGAATGGTGATGTTTATGCCTTCGGGCGGAATGATTGCGGCCAGCTGGGCCTGGAGAGCCACGACGACCACACTGAACCGTCGAGGATAGATAAAATATCGCCCATCAAGGGGATGGCTGCCGGCCATTCTTTCTCGGTGCTGGCATCTTTCAGCCGGGAGACGGGCCTGCTCCGGTACCGCATTGCGGCCGATGAGAGAAATGGACTGGAAAATGATGTCGAAGGGGTCATCGACAGCGTCGATGGCAAGGTCGAGGTTACCGTTCCCTACGGCACGGATATTGCAGAACTGGTTGCTGTTTTTGAATTATCATACGGAGCGAAGGCATATGTGGGCGAAAGCGAAACGGCGGAGGTCAGCGGCGAGACGACCAACGATTTTACCGAGCCCGTTGTTTATACGGTCGTCGCCGAGGATGGGGTGACGGAGAAAGAATGGACGGTGACGGTGACGATCGCCCCCAACGATGAGGCAGATATTCTGGCCTACAGATTTCTGGCGGCTGACAACGAGGGAGTCCTGGATGCCGATGTTTGCGGGGACATCAACGCCGCTGAGAGGAAGATCGAGGTGTTCGTTCCCTACGGCAGGGATCTCGATGCGCTGATTGCCGACTTCGAGTTATCATACGGGGCGGAGGCGTATGTGGGCGAAAGTGAAACGGCGGAGGTCAGCGGGGAGACGGTCAATGATTTTACCGAGCCCGTCATCTACACGGTCGTTGCCGAGGATGGGGTGACGACGGAGGAGTGGACGGTGACGGTGGAAAATGAACCTGCCAACACCGAGGCGGAGATTCTATCTTTCGATTTCCGGGCGGACGACAATGCAGGGGTTCTTGAAGATGATGCGGAGGGGGATATCGATGCTGCCGAAGGAATGATTACGGTGATCGTTCCCTTTGGCACGGATGTTACAGAGCTGGTTGCCGTCTTTGACTTGTCATACGGGGCGGAGGCCAGGGTGGGTGAAACGAAACAGGTCAGCGGCGTGACGACCAATGATTTTACCGAGCCGGTCACTTACAATGTCGTTGCCGAGGATGGGGTGACGGCGGAGGAGTGGACGGTAACGGTGGTGATCGCCCCCAATACCGAGGCTGATTTCCTCTCCTATGGATTCAGGGAGCTTTATACGGAGACGGTTCTGGACAGGGAGAATGGAACGATAGGGGTTACCGTTCCCTTCGAAACGGATGTCACGGAACTGGTTGCCGTTTTTGAGCTGTCGCCGGGGGCGGCGGCGTATGTGGGCGAAACAAAACAGATCAGTGGAGAGACAGCCAATAATTTTACCGATCCCGTCATCTACAGGGTCGTTGCCGAGGATGGGGTGACGGAGAAAGAATGGACGGTGACGGTGACGATCGCCCCCAACGATGAGGCAGATATTCTGGCCTACAGATTTCTGGCGGCCGACAATGAAGAAAATCTGGAGCGGGATGTGTCGGGGGACATCGATGCCGGAAACAGGACGATCCGGTTGACGGTACCCTACAAAACAGATCCGAGCAACCTCCGCGCTTCTTTCAGTTTATCCTATGGAGCAAAGGCGTATGTGGGCGAAAGCGAAACGGCGGAGGTCAGCGGGGAGACAGTGAACGATTTTACTGCCCCCGTCATCTACAAGGTTGTTGCCGAGGATGAGGAGACGGAGAAAGAGTGGACGGTGACGGTGGAAAATGAACCTGCCAGCACCGAGGCGGAGATTCTATCTTTCGATTTCCGGGCGGACGGCAATGCAGGGGTTCTACATGCCGATGTTTGCGGGGATATCAACGCCGCTGAGGGGAAGATCGAGGTTACCGTTCCCTACGGCACGGATCTTGATGCACTCGTTGCCGATTTCCAATTATCCTACGGGGCGAAGGCGTTTGTTGGCGGAAGCGAAACGGCGGAGGTCAGCGGGGAGACGGCCAACGATTTTACCGAGCCGGTCACTTACAATGTCGTTGCCGAGGATGGGGTGACGGAGAAAGAATGGACGGTGACGGTGGTAATCGCCCCCAATACCGAGACTGATTTTTCCTTCTATGGATTCAGGGGGCTTTATACGGTGACGGTTCTGGACAGGGAGAACGGAACGATAGAGGTTACCGTTCCCTTTGAAACGGATGTTACAGAACTGATTGCAGTTTTTGCATCCTCTTACGGTGCGGAAGTGTATGTGGGCGGAATGCCACAGGTCAGCGGCGAGACGACCAACGATTTTACCGAGCCCGTCATCTATACGGTCGTTGCCGAGGATGAGGTGACGACGGAGGAGTGGACGGTGACGGTGGAGTATGAACCTGCCAGCACCGAGGCGGAGATTCTATCTTTCGATTTCCGGGCGGCAGCCAACACGGGGGTTCTGGAAAATGATACGGAGGGGAGTATCGATGCTGCCGAAGGAATGATTACGGTGACTGTTCCCTTTGGCACGGATGTTACAGAGCTGGTTGCCGACTTTGAATTGTCGCCGGGGGCAACGGCGGAAGTGGATAGTGTGCTGCAGGTCAGCGGCGTGACGATCAACGATTTTACCGAGCCGGTCATCTACACGGTTGTTGCCGAGGATGGGGAGACGGAGAGAAAGTGGACGGTGACGGTGCGGGAACCCTGCCGGGAGGCAGAGTTGCTGGGAATCCGGTTGACGCGGCAGAACAACCCGCATCTGGAGCAAGATTACGATAGCGGGCCCCCGACCGATGAAAAAAGTTTTTTTGTGGAGGTGCCCGAGGGGACGGATCGGGAAGCGCTGGTGCCCGTTTTTGAGCTGTCGCCGGGGGCGGCGGCGTATGTGGGCGAAACAAAACAGATCAGCGGAGAGACAGCCAACAATTTTACCGATCCCGTCATCTACAGGGTTGTTGCCGAGGATGGGGTGACGGAGAAAGAGTGGACGGTGATAATCGCACACGAACTTCCGTTGAGCGATGAGGCGGAGATAGTGAGCTATGTGTTCTTGAAGAAACATAACCCGCACCTGCGGGATGACGTGGCAGGCGATATCGACGCCGAAAATCACAAGATCAAACTGAAGGTTCACTACGGCACGGATGGCAGCGAACTGATCGCCACTTTCGAACTTTCGGAGGAGGCGATTGCCAAGGTGGGGGCAGAGGGGCAGGATAGCGGCGAAACCCCCAATTTCTTTTTTGAATATGATGAAAGCGATGCGGGCGAAGTTTACAAGGTCGATTACACGGTGGTTGCTCAGAACGGGAGAGAGCAGAAATGGACGGTGGAAATCGAGGTTATCCCCAACGACGAGGCGGAGATTTTATCCTTTGGTTTTTCCGGCAAGAAGTCGGAGACGGTGATAGACGGGGATGGGAAAGAGGTCACCGTGACCGTTCCTTACGGCACGGATCTGAAAAATCTCAAAGCGGTTTTTGAGTTGTCACCGGGGGCGGTGGCGTATGTGGACGGAACAAAACAGGTCAGCGGTGTGACGGCCAATGATTTTACCAATTCTGTCATCACCCCGGTCACCTACATGATCGAAGCCCAGGACGGAGTAGCCAGGATAGATTGGGAGGTGACGGTGGAACATGCCTCCAATACCGCGGCCGATTTCATCTATTTTGGCTTTCTTGAAGAAGATAACCCGGCCCTGAAGGAGAATGTGTTCGGGGATATTTCGCCTGATGGAAAAATCGCCGTAACCTTGCCGCCGGGCAGCGATGTGAGCGCGCTGGTTGCCGATTTTGAATTGTCCGACGAAGCAGAAGCAAAGGTGCTTGAGAAAAAACAGATCAGCGGGAAGACGGCGAATGATTTTACTGCTCCGGTCATCTACACGGTCGTTGCCGGGGATGGGAAGACGGAGAAAGAGTGGACGGTGACGGTATCCGTTGAACCCAGCGGGGAGGCGGAGTTCGTCTCTTTCGGGTTTGGCAGGGATAAAAACACGGGGCTGACAAAGGACCTGTCGGGGGAGATTGACAGCAAGAAAGGAGAAGTCAATATCTGGACTTCCCCCGGGTCGGATCTCGATCTCAGATCCATGATCGCCGAATTTGAACTGTCGCCGGGGGCGGTGGCTTATGTGAATGGTATGAAACAGACCAGCGGCTACTCATCCATCGATTTTAACGATTCTTTCGCTAGCCCTGTTGCCTACACGATCAAGGCCAGCGATGGCGTTAGCAGCAGGGAATGGCAGGTGGGCGTGTTCCTCTACGGTGATGTCAACATGGACAGGAAGATCACTGTCAGCGATGCCATCCTGGTTCTGAGGGAGATCGTGAGGTTGATCGAGCTCGATGAGGTGCAGACGAAGGCGGCCAAGGTCAGCGGTGACAACAAGGAT
The DNA here is from genome assembly GCA_012518215.1 of Bacillota bacterium. NCBI lineage: Bacteria > Bacillati > Bacillota > Bacillota bacterium. The sequence continues at coordinate 12,517 of JAAYSV010000021.1, read as the reverse complement.
ATCAATGTCAGCGATGCCATTCTCATCCTGCGGCATATCGTCAGGCTGATCGATGATTTCCCCGTGGACAGATAGTTGGGCGGCCCTGCCTCCCCTGTCATTCCGAGCAAGCGGTGTTCTGCAACTACGCAGGCGTTATGCTGTTATACAATGCTTGCGGGAATGCCGGCCCCTGGTTGGTTAGCATAGCGCCGCGTGGAATCTCGGGAAATGGCAAACATTACTCTTGATGATGGCGATGGTGATGTCGTACTGCTCCGCTCCCAATAGTAAGGCAAGTGGTATTGACGTAGGCTTCATTGCCCGCAAGCGTTTCCTTATTCTTTTTTATATGTTGGCTTGGCGACTTGACCGTTCATGGGCCATAGCATAAAGAACGGTTCAGGGAGTGAGTGTGTTCAACTAGGGGATTCTTCGGTCGCCCCAAAAAACAGAGCTCCCTCAGAATGGACAGGTAATACACTGTCCACATCACGTCGGCAGTCCCGTTTCGCTTCCTCGCCTTCACCGGCTATGGCAACCATTCACTCTATGTCGCTTACGCCAACATATCGGTACGGGAAAAGATTTAAACCAGGGAACCAGTTTATGCCGATACCAAGTGGTGTCCGAGAAGGGGATTCTTCGGTCGCCTGCGGCTCCCTCAGAATGACAGGTAACTCGGAAAGAAAAAACAGGAGCCAGTTCAGGAATGACAGGTAGTGCACTTTTACTCCAGTGGGCAGGAGACATGCTTTTACGTTGTCATTCAGAGCAAGCGGTGTTTAGGAGTACGCAGGCGTTGTGCTGGTAGGGCAAAGGAATGCAGGAATGCTGGCCCCCGGCTGATAAGGATAGCGCAGCGTGGAATCTCGGGCAGAGGCAGGCGTTGTGCTTTGTAGAGATAAAAGACTAGGAACCAGTTTGTGCCGATAGTAAGGTGTGTACGAGGAGGGGATTCTTCGGTCGCTTGCGGCTCCCTCTGAATGACAGGTAGTTCACTTTTACTAGAATGACAGTACCAATGAATAACCAGGGCTCCCTCTGAATGACAGCCTGGGCGAAAAGGCAAAACCAAGAACCAATGACCTCTGAATGACAGGTCACTCGGAAAGAAAAAACGGGAACCGGTTTAGACCGATGGTAAGTGGTCAAGATTCTTCCCGGTTTTCCTCGCGGGTGTCAACCATCGAGACAGGCCCGGCTATGGGATCATGTTCCCAGGCCGGTTCCCCGGGCTCGGGCCTGATCACGGAAACGGAAAGCGCCGCAGGTGGACGGAGCCCCAGGGCGTGGTATACGTTGGCCAGATGTTTCCGGAAAAGAGCTTCAAACGGGGCCGCAAGGTAATAAGGCATGCTATCCACCCACCAGTAGTAATCGCTTCCCTCGGCAATGTAGATCCAGTGCAGGGCCTCGCCAATCTTTTTCCTGTCATCGCCGGTGAAACGTTCCCGGCAGTCATCGACGGCCTTCCGTGCCGCAAGCAGAAGATCCCACATCGCATTCTTGTTGTCCGAACCGATCCAGCGGGTCAAACCGTGATCCACCCACGAACCGGTGTAAAGATTCCCGATGGCTGCACGGGGCGGGTTCCGGGATATGTATTCGCTCACGGTAACACAGCGCAGAAATCTTTCGCTGCTGAGCCTGCGATAGAGAGCATGCAGAAACTCGCGCTTGTCATCGGCATACCACTCCCAGGCATTCTCCCCGTCAAGAGAGATGGTAACCAGATAATGTTCCCGTGTATTGACAAGGCTGTTCCTGATGCAATGCAGGCGGTGAACCAGATCCGCCGCCGCATCTTCCCCGCTGAAATGCTGGTACTCGAAGCCGATGCGGTCGGAAAGGTTATGGTCCCTGAATATCATGATCATTTTCTCTTCCCCGGAACCGATCAGGTAAGGTTGATACAATATCTCGGGGTTGAGCACATGGCCGTAATGATCCCTTTGAATATCCACGCCCAATGATCGAGCCAGTATCTGTTCATCGGAGATGGCCCAGGAAAAGCCAAGTTCGCTGCAAAGCGGGATAATTTCCGGGCTGACAGCTTGCTCCGAAGGCCAGAGCCCTGCAGGGCGCCCTCCGAAGAGAACTCTGTACTGTTTCAATGATTCCTGCATCTGTGCACGGATGTCCTCGGGGTAACAGTACCTGCCGGGAACGTTTATACCCGGATTGTTGCGGCATACACTTGAAGAATCGATGATCAGAGGCATGATCGGATGGTAAAAGGGGGTGGTCATCAATTCGATGTGCCCACGGTCTTTCATGGAGCGATGGATGGGTATTGTCCGGGAGAGTATCTCCATCTGTTTCTCCAGAAGCTGTTCTTTTTCCTCTTCGGAAAAATCCCTTCCCCCGGAAACCAGCCGGTTCAAAAAGGGATCACCATCCCTGATCTCCGGGTCGAACCAGGCCAGATTGAACCAGACCTGCAGATCACGGTAATCCCGCTCTGCAAAGAGGTCAAGAACGTCTTCGTTCAGGCCGGGTTCACGGTGGTAGCCCTGTTTCTCGAGCAGTTCACGGTAGCGCGGAAAACGGGCGATCACCCTTTCCCAATGAATATCAAAATAATGTTGCAGCAGAAAAAGGCGTTCCGGAACGGTGAGTTCCACGGGGGGTTTCATCACGGCCAGGTAATAGTCTTCCACCCCGGCCCCGGTATAATCCTGGAGCTGGGCCAGAAGCGAGGGAGTAAGGTTGAAAGTCTGTCTGATTTCAGGGTATTGTTCAAGGATGGCCGCCATCTGGTAGTAGTCCTTGGCGGCATGAAGCCTTACCCAGGGCATGATCAACCTGTTCCGGGAGTAATCTTTGTAAAAGGGCTGATGCTGGTTCCAGACAAAAGCTATGTACAATACCGGTTCATCATGCAAAAATGATCACCCCCAAGATTTCGTTAAAACCCATCAAGGCTGTTTCCCTTGCGTACGGCCAGATGTTCAGCAGCGGCCCATCTCCTTGACCTTCATGGTCAGAAGAACCGACCACCTTTCCCCGGTTACCAACCGGGGTTGCCAGCGGGGGAAAACAAGTGACTGCTGGTACGTTCTTTCCAGGCCTGTCTCCGTACGGGAGATCGTTTCGATGGGAAACCTCCAAAGCTGTGCAGGTCGGCTGAAATGGAAACAGAGGGCGAAACCACGCCGCTCATCGCAGAGGCAAACATTTTCCACCCTCTCTTCCACACCGACGGAAGCAAGGCAGGGTTGTTCAAGCCCGCGCCCGGGGATATGGTAATATCTTTTTTCATCCTGGCCGGAAAGCATCGCCAGGTTGAATTCACTGCCAAACCAGCCTTCGTAATCTTCTCCGCCGCAATGTTCCAGACAGTATTCCAGGACAAAGTTGTCCGACCCCGCTTCAAAGGCAATCTCCTTGCTCATCCGGATACTGCTTCCCCCGGCATCAAACTGATGCCGGAACACGACCGAGGCCTTCTGCAATGTGCGGGAATCGCCTTGCGGCTTTTTTAGTTCCATCTCCGTCGAAGCAAAAAAGGGTTCCGGCCCTTCATGGCAGAGGCGGCGAAAATCCTCGAGAGAAACCCCATCGGGGAAAAAATGTTCGATCATCCCTCCGCGCCGGTAACGGTCATAGACTATATCTTCCTTCAACAACTCGGCAGCGTCGAGTTCGATATCATGGATGCTCCTGACATCATCATCTGCATCGTGGCCATTTTTACCCTCCTTGTTTTCAAATATCTTGTGATGGTATTCTTCTTCCCGGCGCGTCATCGTATCCAGAAAGTTAACCGCTGCCGGCCGCCAGGAGAATTCCCACATGCTTCCGCCCAGGTGGGGCGAGAACATCAGGGAGAAACGATCCGAAACGACCACGAGTTCGTCCCGGCCATCAAAATCACGATCCTCCACCCGCAGATCCAGAAATGCTGCACCGCCCCCGATCATCTTTTCTGCCTCCTCTTCCGCCTTGAGGAGGTTTTCCCAGATCGCCGCTCGGAGAAAGTTCAGGTACAATCCCCCGAAAACTCCATGCCAGTAAGCACAATTACACTGTCCCGCCCAGAGAAAATCCAGGGCCAGATCACGGGTTTTGCCTTCCGGGAGGGCATCGATGCGCCGCCGCACGGCCAACATCTTCTTGTGCATGAGGTTGCTTTCGGGATAACGGATGAAGAAATTCCGCCAGAATCCACCTGACCATTCCACCATCTCCCGGTAGGAGGAAGCCGGCAGATAAACCAAACCTTGCGGGGGCGCGATGGACATGTATTCGGAGAAGGTCACCGTCTGCAACCAATCACTGTTTTCCCGGAGCATGGTAAAAAATTTTTCCAGCCCCCCTTCCTCGTAAACGGCCCTGGAAGTCCCGGGCCAGGCGCCAAATTTTTCGCCATCATCGGCCAGAACCAGCAGTTTTCTTGTGGCGGGGTCGTGATGACTCCGTAAAAATTTCAGGGCCTCCCCGGGGGGGCAAAAAGGGATGAGATAGCGGAGTTTTTCACTGATGGGAAAAATATTCAGGGGCCACCCCTCCTCTTCCGTGAGATAATAATGGAAGAGCCGATCAAAGCCAGCCTTCTGGAAATGATAATCATCGGTAGCCACGTATTGAAGCCCTGCCTCTGCAATCGGCCGCGCCAGGGAAGGTTCCCAGATACGTTCGGCAAGCCACATGCCCCTGGGAACCACCCCCAGATGATCCCTGATCCATGATGAAAGTTTTTCGATCTGACCGCGCTTGTCTTCATCTCTGATGATGGGAAGGATCGGCTCGTAGAAGCCCCCGCCCATTATTTCAACCTGCCCGCGTTCCACCAGAGTGCGAAGAAGGCGCAGGTAATCCGGCCGATTCCGGCGTAACCATTCCAGGAGGATACCACTGATATGAAGCGAAAATTTCACGTCGGGAAACCGGGAGGCCGTTTCCAGAAAGGGGCGATATGCCTTTTCATAATTATTGTTCAGTACTGCAGGAAAGTTACCCACAGGCTGATGATTGTGAAGTGCAAAGATAAAAAAAACTTTTTCCTGTTCTTTATGCAAATGTTTCCAACTCCGTCAGCACCAGATGGCGTGCCGCTTCCTCGGGTCGAACGGTGTTGATGTACATCCCCGTTCCCCGTTCAAAACCTGCCGCCCCCACCAACCGGGGAACGATCTCCAGATGCCAATGGTAAAAAGGCGATGCCGCTTCCGCCAGCGGGGCACTGTGAAGATAGTAATGGTAAGGCGGGTCATCCAGGGAGACAAATATTCCGGCCATCAACTGCCGCAATATCGCCGCCAGAGGTACGATCTGTTCACGCCGGATATCCTGAAATGATGAGTTGTGCCTGCGGGGCAGGATCCACACCTCGTAGGGACTTGCAGCCGCATAGGGGATCAGGGCCACGAATTCATCATTTTCGGCCACGATCCGTTCACCCGTTTTCAGTTCCTCCCGGAGGATGGAACAGAACACACATCCGCCCCGGTCAAGGTAATGGCGGCGGGCGCCCCGGAGCTCTTCTTCCAGGATGGGATAGACAAAAGGCAGTGCCATCACCCGTGCATGCGGATGTTCCATGGAGACACCTCCTTTTTCCTTGTGGCCTCTGTAAAGTATGATGGAGCGGCCCCGGTTTTTCCGGGAAAATTCTACAAACCGATGACGATATGCCTCGATAACCGTTTCCATCTGCTCCGGGGTAAATCTACCCGGATGCAGGTTGTGTTGCGGGGCTTCAATGATGATTTCGGCGTGGCCGATGCCGGGATAGATATCGTTTCCGCATTTTTCAGCCGGAAACGCATTGCCCCCGGTAGCCGGAACGGGACATTCATCGGGAACCACCCGAACTTTCCAATCACCATCCACCCCTTTCCCGTCCCGCCAGGCAACGGTTTCCGGAAGAGTCATGTTTTCATTTCCGCGGCAGTAGGGGCAATTGTCGACCACGGCTGGCAGTTCCTCGACCCTGATTTCCCTGTCCTGCGAAGATAAAGTTGTTTTTTGCCCGCCTCGTTCAGCTGCCATGATGACCCATCGGCCGGTTACCCTGTTCCGCCTGAACTCTGCCATCCGTTTACCCTTTCATTTTTTTGATTTTCGGTTGACACTGTATCGCCGAAAAATTCGAACCTAGCTTGCCACCACCGCTTTTTTTTATACCTTGAAATGATAGATTCGAGGTCAAATTTCATGCCAAAAATCGGCGTTACAGGTCTCCGCCAACTTGAAATATACATCAAATAATAAAAAAGAAATTCGGGCATAATACCATTTAGATTGCACGAAAACAGGTCCGGAGACAACACATTCTTGATCATTTTTTTTTTGCGAGGTGAAGGATAAATATGCCAAAAACTGATCCGATCGATCCGGAAACGGAAGACATCGACAGCCATATGGAACTGCCACATCATTATGAAGAGGATCGCCTCATTTTGCTTCCACGTGACCCGTACTGTCTTTTCGCCTACTGGGAAATCAGCACGGCGACCGGGGAAAAGATCCGGAAACGATGGGCAGAGGAAACCGGGGGGATGGGCAAGCCCAACCTGAGAGTTTTCCGCCATGGATGGAACCGTATCGGAACGATTGAAAGCCATGATGATCATCAGCTGGAAGAAGAAACAGATAACTGGTACATCCATGTAGGCGCTGCCGATAATTTTTACCATGTGGAATGGGGATGGATACTGCCGGAAGGCAATTTCTATTCGCTGCTTGAATCCAACATTGTCCGCACTCCCCGGGACGGAATCAGCGAGATCATCGATGAAAACTGGAAACTGCCGGATTGGAAATCAAGAAGGTTGTTCCGGCGAATCTCACTTTACCACCTCAGTTCTGCAGAATTGATAGGTCGAAAAATCAAAATAAAAAATTGAGCAGGAGGAATCTTGATATGCCCCAGGGTTTTCTATCCATAATTTTGCACGCACATTTGCCTTTTGTCCGCCATCCCGAACATCGGCACTCACTGGAGGAAAAATGGTTTTACGAGGCCATGCTGGAATGTTATCTGCCCCTGCTCAAGATAATGGAAAATCTGAAAAAAGACGGCATCAATTATTGCCTTGCCATTTCCCTCTCTCCGACATTGATGTTCATGATGGAAGATGAGTTGCTTGCCGGTCGATTCGGTGCCTATCTGAAAAATATGCAGGATCTGGCCCGGCGTGAAGAGGAACGGACATTTCACGACAGCACATTCTTCCCGCTGGCCAGGATGTACAGGGAATACTTCGATGAGATGGCTGATTATTATTACAATGTATGTCAGAGAAGGCCACTGAAAGTTTACCGGCGCCTGCAGGAAGAAGGATGCCTGGAAATAATCACCACGGGGATCACGCACGGCTTCCTGCCCCTGCTGGAAATCAACAGGGAAAGCGCCTATGCGCAGATCGCTTCCGCCGTAGATTATTATCAGGAACTATTTGCCGATATCCCGCGGGGAATGTGGTTGCCAGAATGTGCATACTGCCACAGTATTGACGAAATTCTGGAAGAACAGGGCATTCAATATTTTGTTACCGACACGCACGGCGTGCTCTACGGATCGCCGCGCCCGAAATACGGGGTTTACAGCCCGATACTGACCCACAGCGGGGTGGCCGTTTTCGGACGCGATGCCGAATCTTCCAAGCAAGTTTGGAGTTCACGGGAGGGTTACCCGGGGGATCATGATTACCGGGAATTCTACAGAGACATAGGCTATGACCTTGAACTGGATTATGTCGGGCCTTTCCTTCATCCGCCTGGTTTACGCAGCGACACCGGTATCAAATATTATCGCATCACCGGGGATACTCTGGCCTGCAAGGAACCGTACCGGCCGGATATAGCAAGGGAAAAAGCAGCTGTACACGCCGGTAATTTCATGTTCAACCGCCAGAAACAGGTCGAATTTCTGTCAAAAATGATGAGCCGCCCTCCGATAATCGTGGCTCCCTACGACAGCGAACTTTTCGGGCACTGGTGGTTCGAGGGGCCATTGTGGCTCGATTTTCTCTGCCGGAAAATCGCTTGTGACCAGCAAGAAATCAAGCTGATCACCCCCGGGCAGTATCTGGACCTCGGCTTCCCCCTGCAAGAAGCAACGCCGAACCCTTCCAGCTGGGGTGACAAGGGTTACTTCGAAGTCTGGCTCAATGGATCGAACGATTGGCTTTATCCCCACCTTCACCATGCAGCCGCGGAGATGACGGCGATCGCCACGGATTATCCCCGGGCAGAAGGGATAATGGAACGGGCAATCAAGCAGGCCGCCCGCGAATTGCTTTTGGCCCAGAGCAGTGACTGGCCTTTTATCATGACCGTGGACACGATGGTCAAATACGCCCGCGAACGTGCACGGAAACACCTTTCAAGTTTTCTGGACCTCGCCGCACAGATCCGGAATAACAGCATTGACGAAAATCAATTGAAAATGTTGGAAGAAACAGATAACGTTTTTCCCAATATAAATTATCAACATTTCCAGAATCTGGAGTCGACGGTTGCTTTAGAAAAAGAACGGTTTTTTTCTCCTGTCTCATGAATTAATTAACGCGGATATATTCTTTGGCGCTGCGAATAATATAACCGTCATCGAAAAAATAAAAAGAGGAGGTGAAACTGAAGATGTTGGTAAACGAAGCAAAGCAAGCTCTGGATCAGATGAAGTTTGAAATTGCCAATGAGCTGGGAATCAACTACAGCGGTGACCGCGGCAATCTGACTTCAAGGCAGAACGGGCATGTTGGTGGCAACATGACCAGGAGACTGGTTCTGCAAGCGCAGAAACAGATGGCAGGCAAGTAACGGAATGGTTTTCATTACTAAAAACATAAGAGGCGGGCGGATGCCTGCCTCTTGTGTTTGTAAATTGTATCCCGATTCGGGATGAAGAACCTTGTGTATTCTATATTCTAGTACTCTCTCCTCTCCCAGACACCGACAGCCAGTTCCAGCAGCAATCCTCCGACAAAGATTCCCAGGCCGATAGGAATGAATGTCTGCTGTCCCTCCCAGTATCCGTTCATGCGCAGATGGTAGATGATGGAAAAATTGCAGGTGGGTTCGAGCATACCAAAAATAAAAACTGAACCCCAGAAGATACCGGAGAAGAGCCCCGCGGTCCATTTTTTGGTAAATAATGACGAAAACAGAACTGTGGTTAGGTACATGACTGCACAGATCACGAAGGTTACGGTACAACTTAGAAACAATTCGATAATTTTGACCTGATAACCGGCATCGAAGAGCAGTACAAAATAGATAAAGGAGAGGCCATAAACAAAAAAAGCAATCAGAGTCAACCCGGCAATTGCTTTTGTAGCTACTATTTCACGGGGTGTTACAGGCTTGCTGAGCAGGTAGGCAGTTGTCCCCGTGGCCAATTCCCCGGCCAGCGAAGGATATCCCATCAACAACGCCAGCACCGCCGAAAAATGAAGGAGGGCAGTTGCAGACCAGGATACCCACGGTTGATCACCGAGGGTGGGAGCGGTGATTCCTTCCCACAACCTGAATCCTTCGGGAATAATGATGACCCGATCCCCGAAAAAGGGAAACAGGAGCGAGATGACCGCCGCCAGCAGGAAAAACAAAAAAAACATCAGCCGATATTCTCGTATTTCCCTGGACCAGAGATTTCCATGAATCAAGTTTTCTCCTCCTCCGAAAGGTAATGAAGGCATAATTCCTCCACATCGGCAGGCAGTTCGTCGAGACACAGGTCTTCCCGTGCCATGCAATTTTTCAGCAGGCGGCCGCGGTGGATCAAGCTTATTTCGCCAGGGGCCGCCCTGGTCTCATCAAGGCTCCCGGTGGTTAGCAGTACCGTCATTTTTTTTTGCGCCTGTTCGGAAACAAGCACCTCGAAAAATGCTTCCGCCTCGGGAGAACGGGAAAAGTGAATGGTTGGTTCATCCAGGAGCAGGAGTCCCGGCCGATGTGCCAGAGCCAGGATGAGTGCCAGCTGTATCCTGCAAGCATGTTCCAACTTCCTGATCGGCCGCCTGTGCGGCAGGGTGAAAAAATCGAGATAATGTTCAACCAGCTGCTCGTCCCAGTAAGAAAAAAAGTTTCGCGTGAAAGAGACTATTTCCCGAACGGTCATGAAGCCGTAAAGAGCCATGTTTCCGGAAACGTAACCCATTCTTTCTCGAAGACTGATACTTTCGGATACAATGTCATACCCCAGGCAGAACCCGCCGCCGGAAGTTGGTTTCCGGAAACCGAGGAGCAGTTTCAGGAGGGTTGTCTTTCCGGCACCCCTGGGCCCCAGCAGAATATGTATCTCGCCCCGCGGCAGCCTCAGATAAACGTTGTTGACGGCAACAACAGAACGGAATTTCTTGGTAAGCCCCCAGGTTTCAACCGCCATTCTCATGGATTACCTCCCCGGGAATCCGGTAGCGAGATTCTTCGGTACAACTTGCGCAGTTCTTCCGAAGCAATATCATCATCCTGGGGCCATAAAATATAGATTCTTCCATCTTTTTCGGTCCAGGCCATGACAGGTTTCCCCAGACTGTCACTGGTAATAGCCGGAACGCGGTGCAATTCTTCCAGGAAATCCGGGGTGATATATTCATCGTTTTCCCCGTGAATCGGTTCCTTGCCGGAGAGCATACGGGGATCGGCCACCAGAAGTAACAACTCCCGCTCACCATCGGTATAGAGGTAACGGGCAGGTGTTGCCCCGGATTCGGGACGGGTCGCATCTGCAAGTTTGAACTGCCCCAGTGTCCGCGGTGGAGTAAACCGGTGCATCTCCCCGCTGTCCCTCGTTCTGTCAGGAGCCCTGCCGTATCCGTATTCTTCAAGGGGTTTTTCTGGCAGAAAGTCTGTTTCCTCATCGTTATTTCCCGGGGAAAAATCGCCTTTTTCTTCCGCCTCTTCCGCTGTTTCCGGGCAACTGCTCTGATATTTTTCGGCCGAGAAATCACTCCTTCCGGCGAGATCATATCGGGAAGAATCATTGATAGCCCTGGAAGCCCATATCCCCGCGCCGACAAACAGCACAACCGCAGCGGCAATACCTATAGAACGGATCCAGCCGACACGGGCTCCACGGCGCCGACCGTTCCCCGCCCCGGCATCCCCGGGTTGGTCCAATTTCCGGGAAACCTGTTGCCAGGTCTCGCGCGCAGGTTCCCTTTCCAGGCTTTCAAGCTCGGTATGAACTGCTTCCTTGATAATATTTTCAACTTCATCCTCGTGGGGAAGTTCATCCATCTACTTCACCTCCACATCCTGGTTCTGCATCTCACCTGATAGACTGTGCAACGTTTCATTTTGTTCCCTGTCTTCAAGTACAGTCAAGAGTTTTTTACGTGCACGATGCATCCTTGATTTTATCGTCCCGGCCTTGACCCCCAGAAACAGAGCCATATCCTCTATTGTCTGGTAATGATAATAATGAAGAATGATCACCTGATACTGTTCCGGAGGAAGGGTGCGAAGCGCCGCCCGGACCAGTTCCACTTTCTCATTCCGCAGAACCCGCTCTTCAACGGGGGAAAAACCGGAGGGATTTGCAGAGCCGTCTTCAAAAAAGTCGGGGGTGGGATAACTCTTTTTTTCCTTCTTCAAGGAATCGAGGGCCAGGTTGGTGGCTATGGCCGCGATCCAGGAACCGAATTTGGCCGGTTCACGGAGGCTTTCAAGTTTGGTAAAAGCGCGGTAAAATGATTCCTGGGTCAGATCCTCGGCCCATTCCCGGTTGCGTACCAGAGCCATAACCGTGGCAAATATCTTTCCATAGTAATGCTCGAAAAGCTCCTTCAGTGAAGCCTGGCTTCCACTTTTAACCAGTGATTCTACCCGTGCCCGTTCCAATTTATTTACCTCCCCGTCTGGATCCAGGTAGTAATGCCGGAAAAAATTCTTTTTTTATCTACCCTATATCTTAAGATCTATCGGGTAAATTGTAAACATGTTTGCCGGGAAACTGCCGTTGTTTTCTCTCCTGTTCCGGAAGTTAAAACGGCAAGCGCCGCTGTCCCGCGGCCTCTGTTCCCTGTGGCAGCCGTTCACTCCGTGCCGCTGCCGTCAATATACCCGTACGGGGAAAGATAAAACCCAGGAACCAGTTTATAGCAATGGTAGGCTGTGTAAGAGAAGGGGATTCTTCGGTCGCGGCAAACTACAGCCGCTCTCTCAGAATGACAGTTTGTACCTTTTCTTTCTCTGGCAGTAGGGTAAGGGGTGCTTGAGGAGGGAATACTTCGACCGCCTGCGGCGACCTCCCCCCCCCCTGTCATTCCGAGCAAGCGGTGTTTAACAAGAACACCAACATAAAGCTTTAGAGAAAAATGACGTGGAAACGGTAACACCAGAGTGAAAAAATAGCGACGCGAGGAATCTCGGGCAGAGGCAGGCGCTGTGCTTGACGATGGCAGCCATTCACTCCATGTCGCTGACGCCAACATATCGGTACGGGGAAAAGACAGAAGCCTAGAAACCAGTTTATAGCGATGGTAGGCTGTGTACGAGGAGGGGATTCTTCAGGTGATTTAGGCTCTCTTTTGTGGGTATGCGAAAATATAAAACCCAGGAATCAGTTTCCCTCCGTGAGTAA
>JAAYSV010000020.1 GCA_012518215.1 Bacillota bacterium | reverse complement strand
TGCATAACCCGCACTCGATAAACAATACGTGACCGCCGCAGTCAAAGTGGTCTTGCCATGGTCAACATGACCGATCGTTCCTACATTGACATGGGGTTTCGTCCTCTCAAATTTCTGTTTGGCCATTCAAGTCATTCCTCCCTTAATGTATAAAAGCACAGATTTGAAGTAGTTACCTCCTGCATTTCTGCAGAACCTTTCATACCTATTATGTTACACTACAGGCATCAATTATGAATTCAGGAACCAAAAAATTATATTTAATAAAATGGTGGCGGCGCAGGGATTCGAACCCCGGACACTGCGGGTATGAACCGCATGCTCTATCCAACTGAGCTACGCCGCCTGGAGCTCACGACCGGACTCGAACCGGTGGCCTCATCCTTACCAAGGATGTGCTCTGCCTGCTGAGCTACGTGAGCAGATCCAATCAAGTAAGGAAATCGTTCCGGAACGATTTCCTTAAAATGGTTGCGGGGGCAGGATTTGAACCTGCGACCTCCGGGTTATGAGCCCGACGAGCTACCTGGCTGCTCCACCCCGCGATATGCAATATTTACTGGAGCGGATGATGGGAATCGAACCCACATTACTGGCTTGGGAAGCCAGCGCTCTACCATTGAGCTACACCCGCACTCCCCTTACGCATAAAAGATTATACACTCTGCCCCCAACCTTGTCAAATGGGCGATGTCTTGAAAAAGAAGCTCCAAAATCAGCCCTTTCTGACTTCCAGATAACGCTCCAGTTTACGTTTTACCCTTTGTAAAGCGTTGTCCACTGATTTCACATGTCGGCAAAGATCAAATGCGATCTCATGGTAGGATTTGCCTTCGAGGTAGAGGGTCAATACCTTCAATTCCAGTTCACTGAGGATTTCCCCCATTTTGAACTCGATGTCGTTATATTCCTCCCGATTGATCATCAATTCTTCCGGGTCCGTGATTTTCGTTCCCGAAAGAATGTCCAGAAGTGTCCGATCCGAATCCTCATCATAGATAGGTTTGTTCAGCGAAACGTAGGAATTGAGAGGAATATGTTTCTGTCTCGTGGCCGTCTTGATGGCCGTGATAATCTGGCGGGTGATGCATAGTTCGGCAAAAGCCCTGAAGGATGATAGTTTGTCCTCTCTAAAATCACGGATGGCCTTGTAAAGGCCGATCATCCCTTCCTGAATAATATCTTCACGATCCGCGCCAATCAAAAAATAAGAACGGGCCTTTGCTTTGACAAAATTCCTGTATTTATTGAGAAGAAACTCCAAAGCAATGTCATTCCCGTCCTTCGCCTGCGCCGCCACATCCTCATCCGACATATATTCATAACCAGGAGAACCAACCTGCCAGGAAAACTCATGAGTCGGAAGACTCACAGATATCGCCTCCGTTCAGATAATAAAGGACAAGCACGAAGACATTATATCTTAAGGAATTTTAACGGTCAACCCTTTAATTGTTACGAGTAGTGGCTATATTCAGTGAAATATGGAGATTTGAATGGATTATGTCATCTTTCGTCGATTAAATTCATACATAACGATTCCCCCGGCGACAGAGACATTCAGGGAATTGATCTTGCCAAATAACGGGATACCGATTACCGTATCGCATTTTTTTCTTACCAGGCTGGAGAGGCCTTTTCCTTCAGACCCCAGAACCAGAACCACGTTCCTGTCCCAATCCGCCTGAAAAAAAGGCAGGTCCCCGTCTTTTTCCGCACCATATATCCAGAAACCTTCTTCTTTCAAGCGTGATATGGCCCGCACCAGATTGGTTACCCTGGCTACCGGGATCCATTCGGCAGCCCCGGCAGACACCTTGCGTACCGAAGGGGTAACGGAAGCCGACCGATCAACGGGAAGAATCACCGCCATGGCTCCGGATGCTTCCGCGGTACGGATCAAAGCACCCAGGTTGTGGGGGTCTTCAAGATGGTCGAGAATCAGAACAAGCTTCTTTTCTGCCTTTTTTTTCAGAATGCCGATCAACTGATCGAATCCAACATAATCATAAGGAGACACCACTGCCGCCACCCCTCCGGCCGCAGTGACACCTTGCAGAAGGTTCCCGAAAGCCGCTGCATTCATGTTTTCACAAGAAATCCCCCTGTCCCGGGCCAGCGCCACGATCTCCTTGACAATGGTGCCCCTCTGTCCTTCAATCATCAATATTTTCCGGACATTACCCGCTAGCAGTGCCTCTTTTACAGCCTGCCGCCCGTAGATTATTTCATTACGCTTGACCACGTCAGACGCCCCGTTTCCCGCTGTACTGCCCCGGATGACCCGATGCAAAAAGGAGCCCGCCACTCAACCAGGCTTCTCGCCTTTTATTTTCCATCTAACCCCATGGGAGGTATCCTCCAATGTGATCCCCCCGGCATCAAGCTCGTCCCTGATCCGGTCAGCAGTGGCCCAATCCTTGTTGCGACGAGCCTCCTCGCGGCGTTCAATAGCTTCCTTGACTCTTTCTTCGAGAGATCTTTCTTCTTCTTCGAGATCAACAATGCTGAATATTTCATTGGCCTCTTCGATAAATTCCCGAACGGCCATCAACAGGTCGCGATCAAGTTTTTTACCAGCCAGATAAACATTGGTGGCCCTGACCAACGAGAACAGTTCACCGATGGCCTCCGCCGTGTTGAAATCATCATCCATCGCTTCCTTGAATTTCTTGCGGGAAGCCGACAGTTCACGTTCCAGAGTTTTTTCTGCCGTTCCGTACGGAAAAGTTCCGGCCCTGTCAAGTCCAGAAAGAAGATTTTCATACAATGTTTGCAGTCTGTTCCGCCCTGCCATGGCCGCCTCCAGTAGCTTTTCACTGTAATTGAGGGGGTGGCGATAGTGCGAGGATAGCATGAAGAAACGGATATCCAGCGGGTTGTACCTGGGAATCAGATCCCTGATATTCAAAACATTGCCCAGGGATTTGGACATCTTCTCCGCATCGATATTGAGGTAGCCAGCATGAAGCCAGTAGTTCACAAAAGGCTTTCCCGTGGCCCCCTCACTCTGAGCGATCTCATTTTCATGATGCGGAAAGATCAGATCGGGGCCGCCAGCATGGATATCGATCGTCTCCCCCAGATGATTCAACGACATCGCTGAACATTCAATATGCCACCCCGGCCTTCCACTACCCCAGGGGCTGTCCCATGATGGTTCGCCCGGCTTGGCCGCCTTCCACAAGACAAAATCGAGGGGATTCCGTTTATTTTCATCGACCCTGACCCTTGCTCCGGAAACAAGTTCTTCCTTCTTCTGCTGTGAAAGTTTGCCGTAAGCCGGGAATTTTTCCGTATCATAGAGGACATCCCCCCCGCTTTGATAGGCAAGGCCCTTTTCGCACAAACTCTCTATCAACCCGATAATGGCTTCGATATTTTCGGTGGCCCTGGGGTGAAGGGTGGCTTTCTTGATCCCCAACCTGGCCGCATCTTCAAAATAGGCCTCGATGAACCGGGCTGCCACCTCGGAAACACTCGTTTTCATCTGGGCTGCTTTGCGGATCAATTTATCATCAATATCCGTGAAGTTTTGAACATATTTCACCTTGAAACCACGGTATTCAAGATAACGCCTGATAACATCAAAGACGATAAATACGCGTGCATTGCCAATATGGAAATAATCATAAACCGTCGGCCCGCATACATAAAAAGATATCTCGCCATCCCGAAGCGGCTTGAATTCATCCTTCTGCCGGGTCAGAGTATTGTAAACCCTCAGAACGCTCATAACGAACCCTCCCTTCCTTTTTTTCGGTCTTCTCCATCTGATATCTAAGGCTATCGATCTGGTTTTGCAGGGAAGAAAGCATCTCCGCAACGGGGTCGGGCAAATCGGTATGATCGAGATTGATGGAGGAAATTTTCTCCCCTTTGTACACCACCACCCGACCCGGTATGCCCACCACCGTGGTACGCGGAGGAACCGATTGAAGCACCACCGATCCGGAACCGACCCTGGCTCCATCCCCGATCTTGATGGGCCCCAATATCTTTGCCCCGGCGCCGATAACTACATGGCTGCCGATGGTGGGGTGTCTTTTCCCTTTCTCCTTTCCGGTCCCCCCCAGAGTTACACCCTGATAGATGGTCACGTTGTCGCCGATGACCGTCGTCTCACCGATCACCACCCCGGATCCATGATCGATAAAAAATCCTTTTCCTATCTTCGCCCCCGGGTGGATCTCGATACCGGTCCTTCTGCGGCTGAAGTGAGAAATGAGGCGAGGCAGAAGAACCCCTCCGCGGCAATAAAACCAGTGAGCAATCCTGTGGCGGATCAAAGCATGGAGGCCGGGATAACACAGCAAGACTTCCAGCTTGCTTCTGGCAGCGGGATCTCTTTCAAAAACAGCCTGCATGTCCTCTTTAAGTCTTCTAAACATCTTTACCTCCCTGTTATATCTGATAATAAATTGCCCCGGGATCTGGTCTGATACCCGGCCATCGTAAACAAAATTACCGCCCTGACAAAAATACAGAGACGGTAATCACCGCGGTCCCACCCTGCTTGGTATGATTTCCTGCAAAGAAATCTTCCCCGCTCGCTGGCTATAACGGGCGTTGCCCGGATGCCCCTAATCAAAAACGTTTTTCTTTCAGGGCACCTGCTCCAAAGTGCACTTCAACCGGGACGAATCGAGGACTTCTCTCAGCTTGATAAAAATCCCTCTCTGTCTCACGTTGCCGGCTTACTCTCTTTTTCATTGCTTCTGTTGTATGTGTAATGCAAAGATACAATCACATTACATTATAAATACCTATGGTATAAAGTCAACAAAAGAAAACCAACTGGCGGGCTCAACTTCCGAATCAACTCGTTCCCTGTCTATCTTTGCAGAGCAGAACCACGGCCTGGACAGCAATTGCTTCGCTATTACCTATCGCCCCCAGGCCCTCCATGGTGGTGGCTTTGATCCCTATGGAATCCTTATCTATCTTCAAGGCCCGGGCCAGTTCGGCCTTGATTTCCGGCAGGTAGGAAGCCAATTTGGGTTTTTCAGCCATGATCACGCTGTCGATGTTGATCGGGCGAAATCCTTTTGCGGATGCAATACCCGCCACTTTTTCCAGAAGCCTGACACTGGAGATCCCCCTGTACCGTTCTTCATCATCAGGAAAAAGAATGCCTATGTCCGGCAATGAAAGCGCACCCAACATCGCATCGATAATGGCATGAACGAGGACGTCTGCATCGGAGTGCCCATCCAGCCCAAGGGAAAAAGGTACTTTCACCCCCCCGAGAACAAGGTCACGCCCACCCACCAATCGATGAATATCATAACCTATTCCTATCCTGAACATCCTTACTCTCCCTCTTCAAAAACATCCTCGCCCAGAAAAGGTCTTCCACGGTGGTCAATTTGATATTGCAAGGTTCACCGGGCACAGTCATCACCGTATATCCGCAGTTTTCCACCAGCATGGCATCATCGGTTGCATGGTATTCATCCCGTGCTGCCTTCCGATGGGCATCCCAGATAATCTCCCGTCTGAAACACTGCGGGGTCTGTACCAGATACAACCCTTCCCGCGGCAGTGTCCTCAACACCCTTCCCTCCCCGTCAACCTCTTTCAAGGTGTCTTTCAAGGATATGGCAGGGATAGCGGCACCGACTTTCTGCGCCAGCAGAGCGAGCTTCTTTATCAACCCGGTGCTAGCAAAGGGGCGTACCCCGTCATGGATGACCACCGTTTCAACATCCTGCCCCAAAGAGAGCAATCCTTTGTAAACAGAATCTTGCCGCTGACTGCCCCCGGCAGCAAACAACAAATGTTCCGAATGTTCACAACCATAACGGGAAAATTCCATTCGGCAAGGTTCCACGCTTTCGGAAGGAACCATGACGGCAATGCGCCCAAAAAAGTTGCCCATACCTAAAAATTTTTCCACGGTATGGGTCAAAACTGATTTCCCTTCTATCTCGATAAACTGTTTCGGGGTGGTTCCCCCCATGCGACGGCCCTGGCCCGCCGCCACGATTATGGCACCAAACACGATTATTTCACCCCGGCCATCTTTCCGGAAACATCCTTGGGCTTGGCAAAAATCATCCGCCCGGCCGCCGTCTGCAGCACGCTGGTAACCAGAACATCGAGGGTCTCCCCGATAAACCTTTTGCCGCCCTCGACCACGACCATTGTTCCATCTTCAAGATAAGCAATTCCCTGGCTGGCTTCTTTACCATCTTTGATAATCTGGGCCGTCATCTCTTCACCCGGCAATACCACCGGCTTTACGGCGTTGGCCAGCTCATTGATGTTGAGAACAGAAACACCCTGGAGTTCACAAACTTTATTTAAATTGAAATCATTGGTGATGATTTTCCCCTTCATGAGCTTGGCCAGTTTGACCAGCTTGCTGTCCACCTCGGAAATTTCGTCAAAATCCCCCTCATAGATTTCAACCGGAACATCCATTTCCTTCTGAATTTTATTGAGGATGTCCAATCCTCGCCTTCCCCGGTTCCTCTTCAAAAGATCCGGGGAATCAGCGATATGCCGCAATTCTTCCAACACAAATTCGGCCACGACGATGATCCCTTCCAGAAACCCTGTCTTGCAGATATCGACGATACGCCCATCTATGATCACACTGGTGTCCAGAATCTTGTAGGTCTGATCATTCAAGGAAGGATCAAAAGCACTCCTGCGGTTGATCAATGCCGTGGCAAATGAAAAATCCTCTTTTCTGGCCAGGACCAGTTTCACTCCCGTGTAGGCCATGAACAATATTACCAACAAGGAAAGGTAGGTTCCGATCACCGGTATTTTGCCGAGGGGGATACTGAGCAACAACCCTATAAAAAGAGTAACAGCCAGGGCAAAAACAGCGAGCATTATATCATGTGTGGGTACTGTTTTAAGATTACTTTCCACACGGTTCGCGGCATTGTTCAACAGATTGGTAAATACGGGCACGACAAGGTAAAATATTATTCCCCCTGCGGCACCACCGACCAAGGAAAAACCAACAGGTACAGAAAAACTCCACGTGTTGCTGACTTCGATCAACGGTTCATAAAAATTTGAAAGATGAAGCCCCAGTATGAAACCTCCCGCGGCACCCAGGATGCTGATGATTTTTCGAAACAAATCCTCTACACCTCCTTTTAGCATTACCTTCTATTATTGACTTTTCTACCTTAAAATTATTAACAAGGATAAGGATATTGAGTTATAACCGAGAATTTTGCTTGAGGAATAACAGATCAAAAACAATTAGATGAATATTTTTTCGATCATGCCGGTAACTTTGGAGGGCTCCATATCTTCCACCAGCACGAGTTCACTGACCAGTATCCGTTTGGCGTTCTCCAGCATTTTTTTCTCCCCCGTGGAAAGCCCCTTTTCTTTCTCCCGATGAAGCAGATTCTTGACCACCTGTGCCACTTCGTGGATGTCACCGGTCTTTATTTTTTCGAGATTCAGCATATAGCGACGGTTCCAGTTGGAAGAAAGAGCGGTCTGGGGCTCTTTCAACACATTGAAAACGCCGTTGACTTCGGATTTCTTGATCACTTTGCGCAACCCCACGCGGTATGCATTGTCAAGAGGAATCATCACCTTCATTTCCCCGATGGAAAGATTCATGATGTAATATTTCCGCCTGGCCCCCAATATTTCTTTCTCCTCGATAGACTCGATTATGCCCGCCCCGTGCAATGGATAAACCACACGATCACCTATATTAAACAAACTGCATTCTCTCCTATCTATCCTGAATAATAATTTTGGATACAGATTCTCCAATTATTAAAATAATACCATACGATCCGGGTTAAGTCAAAAATACACTGTTACAAACATCCTTGATTTTCCTCTTATTGCCTGATATCCGGCCGGAAGCAATGTAAAACAATTGACAACATCATTGTAAAAAAAGTATAATTCATGTAGATGGATATTGAATATTTTGTTAAGAGGTGAGCTGCGGCATGAAAAACGGCAAAGACGTTGAAGAATTTCAAGACGTGGTTAGCCAACTTCTGGCCAGACATAGAAGTATACTCGACTGCTTGACCAAACATCACGAATCAACATCTCGTGTAAACCGTGCAGTTACCAAAGCGGTCACCCATTGCGGATGTATTTCTATAAATGCGAATCGTCAGAATTTCCCCAAGGATGGATCCCTCAAGGACTGTCAGAAATATGCATGTTCGCATCTTGAAGGAAAACTGTGTGAGAACTGTTATGAAATCGTGGAAGAGGAATTGGGAAACCATCTTTTCTATCTGGCCGCGCTCTGCAATCTCCTGGATATCGATTTGAAAGAAGTATTCTGCAATGAACTCAGTCGCCTCAACACCCTCGGGCATTTTTTCTTTTTCTAGTTGGACCACAGGAAACAGCGATCAAAAAATTATTTTCATGGCTTCCGAAACAGACCCGGTGCTTACCATTTCAATTGAAATCTTTCTTTCTTTCCTCAGTTCATCCAGATTCTGTACGGGAATGAAACATCTTTTGAAGCCCAGTCTTTCCGCTTCCATTACCCGGGGTAAGATCCGCACCACGGGCCTGATTTCACCTGTCAAACCCAGCTCTCCGATAAAAGCGTCGCCATGGTCGACAGCCTTTTCCTTCAAGCTGGAAAGTAGACTGACCGCGACCGCCAGATCGGAAGAGGGTTCGATAAGCTGCACTCCCCCCACAACATTTACAAAAGTATCAAGGCCCTGAAAATTACAGCCCAGATTTTTTTCCATCACCGCCATGATCAATGCCACCCGATGATGATCCACCCCCATGGTTGTGCGGCGTGGCGCTGCGTAGCTGGAAGTGGTAACCAATGACTGTATCTCCGCCAGCAGGGGGCGGGAACCACTGAGGGCAGCCGTGATTGCCGCACCGTATGCCGATCCCTTCCTGGAAGAAATAAATAAAGAAGAAGGATCTTCCACCTCCTTCATGCCACGCTCATCCATCAGAAAAACGCCGATCTCGTTCGTGGAACCAAAACGATTTTTGATGCCCCGCAGTATCCTGAAGCCATGATAGCGATCTCCCTCGAGATAAAATACCCCATCCACCATGTGTTCCAGTGTTTTTGGCCCGGCCAGAGCCCCTCCCTTGGTAACGTGGCCGATGATAAATACAATTTTTTCTTCCCGTTTTGCCCACCTTGTCAAGACCGCCGTAACTTCCCGAACCTGGTTGATACTGCCCGGAATACCATCCAATTCTTCATCGTACATGGCCTGAATGGAGTCGACAATCAGAATATCGGGGGCAGCTTTATCCACCAATCCCATCACCGGACCCAGTTCAGCCGCAGAAACAGCAAGAAAATCCTGATCAATATTCAGCCTTCCGGCCCTCATCTTGATCTGTTCAAGGGATTCTTCCCCGCTTACATAAAGAACCCGGCCCCGTGCATTCATATGGCTCGAGGCCTGGAGGATAAGGGTGGATTTGCCTATGCCGGGATCACCCCCTATCAGCAACACCGATCCCTTCACTGCACCGCCTCCCAGGACCCGATCGAACTCCCTGATACCGGTTGAGACTCTCTCACCTTCTGTTACCTTCAGGGCCGCAAGATTATTTGCCGATAACTCCTGACCCTTCCTGCCAGCCCCCCGGTGGCTTGCCTTTTTCTCCGAAAAGGTGCCCCAGTTTCCGCACCCCGGGCAGCGCCCCATCCATTTGTACGTCTCGTATCCACATTCTTGACAGTAAAATGATTCCTTGCTCATGGTCAGTTCATTCTCCTTCAAACAATCATATGGCTGATCTGTCGGTCGATGTTTACATTCTCAATTCATGCAGTTTCTCAAGGCAGAAATATTCTGTTTGTCTCTCTCGGTTCCTATCTCCGGAGTTTCCAGAATCATGGGAAAATCATCGGGCCAACCATATCCCAGCAGGGATCTGAATCCTTCCAGGCCGATCCGGCCTTCACCGATATGGGCATGGCGATCATGCTTGGAGCCTCTCTCCACTTTCGTGTCATTGGCATGGATGAGATGTAGCCTCTCCAGGCCCATTTCCCGATCAATCTCTGTCAACAACCGTTCCACACCTTCCGTTCCGGAAAGATCATAACCGGCAGCCCAGGCATGAGCGGTGTCCAGACAGAAGCCTATGGGGGCACCTTGAAAATGGCGCAATATCTCACCCAGTTCCTTGATATCGCCACCCAGATGATGCCCGCCACCGGCTGTATTTTCCAGAAGCAGGGTTACCCCCGGTGCCCACCCCCGGGACAATTCTTCTTCCAGGGATCGGACTGCTTTTTTGATTCCTTCCATGGTCCCGGCACCGCCATGATTGCCGACATGCAAAACCACAAAAGGTTCCGGATAAAGTGAGGCATGATGCAGGGTGTCATGCAACAACCTGGTTGACTTCCGGTAGAACTCGGGATGCACGGAGGCCAGGTTGATCAGATAAGTTGTGTGTATGGCCAGGGGAAAGATGTCTTCCTTTTTCATGAGGAGTGAACGTTCTTTCACCTCTTCCGGGGAAGTGGTGGGGGAGGTCCAGCTACGGGGATTGCCGGGAAAGATCTGGATCGTCTCTGCCCCGGCCTCTTTTGCTTTCTGAAGGTTATAAGCAAAACCTTTCTTCAAATGCATGTGTATGCCTATACGCATATAATCACCTCCGCGCCGCCCCGACCATCGCCGACACCCCGGGGAAATCTTTGGATTTCATGTATTCTCTGATTCCTGCCGTGATCCTGTCAGCGATCAGAGGGTCAACAAAGTTACCCGTGCCGATAGCTACTGCTGCCGCCCCGGCAAGTATAAACTGCAATGCATCCGAAGTGGAGATGATCCCCCCCATCCCGATAAGCGGAATTTTGACCGCGGCGGCAACCTCCCAGACAGCCCTGACCGCCACGGGGCGAATTGCCGGCCCGGAAAGACCGCCGATCACATTTGCCAGCATCGGTCGTTGTTTTTCTATATCCACGACCATGGCCCGAAGTGTATTGATCAGGGAAAGGGCATCTGCCCCGGCTTCTTCCGCTGCCACGGCAATCCGGGTCAGATGCTCCGTATTGGGCGATAGCTTCACGATCAGAGGCCCCCTGTAACTGTCCCTGACAGCTGATACCAGTTCCCTGACCAGCACCGGGTCAGAGCCGAAGGCGATACCGCCACGTTCCACATTGGGACAGGATATGTTCAATTCCAGCCCGGAAACACCGTGAGCACGGGAAACCAATTCTCCAAGCAGGGCATACTCTTCCACGGTTTCCCCGGACACATTGATAATCAAGGGAACATCTTTCTCCCGCAATGCCGGAACCTCTTCTTTCAGAACCTTCTCGATGCCGGGATTCTGCAACCCTACTGCATTGATCAGCCCGGAAGGAGTCTCCACGATACGGGGAGGAGGATTCCCTGCCCTGGGATGGAGGGTCGTTCCTTTCAGCGCGATGGCCCCCCATTTCCCGGGGGGTATGTAACTTGAATATTCCTGCCCGTATCCATAACAGCCGGAAGCTGCAATCAATGGATTTTTCATCTGTATACCGGCTATCTCGACAGCCAGATCCGGCTCAGCTTTCATCAAAAACCACCGCCTCTCCCGGAAAGACGGGGCCGTCCTTGCAGACCCTCAAAAATACGGGGACCCCATCTTCACCCCGGGGCCCCACCTCACGCACACATCCAAGACATGCCCCCACGCCACAGGCCATCTCCGCTTCCAGGGAGACCTGCGATGGAATCCCTGCCGCGCGGGCCAAATTGACCAGTGAGGAAAGCATCGGCAGGGGGCCACAGCCGTACACCCTGTCAGGTTTCTTGCTCTTTTCATGGGTAATATGTTCGAATAGATCGGTCACGCGTCCCCGGTAACCGGAGGAACCGTCTTCCGTGGCTACCATCGGCGCTGCTCCTGCCCTGGCAAAATAATCATCCGGAAGAAGGTTCCTTGCCGTATCGGTGCCATGCAGAAATTCGAACTTGACTCCCCGTCCATTCAGACAGGAAGCCCAGAAAAAAATAGGAGCCACCCCCACCCCTCCGGAAACAAGAATGACTTCCCGGTCATGGGGGCCAAGATAGAATCCTTTTCCCAGCGGCCCCAGGAAATCGATGTACTGGCCTTGTTCAAGCGCAGCCATCAATGTGGTCCCACGCCCCACAACCCGGAACAGGATCCAGACAGTGCCATCTTCGGGATCACAGTAATGAATACTGAAAGGCCTTCTTAGCAATGGATCGGTCAACCCTGACGCCGTGCGGAGGAAGATGAACTGCCCCGGTGATGCTTCCAGCGGTTGAACCGGCTCTATCTTCAACAGATGGCAATCTGCCGTTACTTTTTCGAGTGACTTGACCCGGCCTCTGTTCATGACTTTATCTTGAAACCTTCCCTTCTTTCATCTTCAGTTTCCCTTCCACAAAAGTCATCACCGGCCCGCCCCTGGTCGGGTAGCCTTCAAAGGGCGTATTCTGCCCCCTGGAATAAAACCTCTTTGGATCCACCTTCCCCCCGAGCTCCGGATCAAGAACAACGATATCGGCAACCGCACCTTTTTTCAAGGTCCCGGCGGGAAGATCCAGAATTTTTGCAGGACGACATGAGTAACAGTCGACAAGTTTGTCTATGCTGATCATGCCTGTGTGAACCAGTTCGTTGAACAACAGTGAAAGTCCGTAGTCCAGAGAAGAAACCCCGAAAGCGGCATCGGCGAAGGGGCGTTCTTTATCTTCCCGTCGGTGCGGAGCATGATCGGAAGCAATGATATCAATCACTCCATCTTGCAAACCGTGCAGAAGCGCTTCACGGTCTTCCTTTGAGCGTAAAGGAGGGTTCATCTTGGCCATCACATTGTACCCCTCCAACGCCTCTTCGGTCAGCAGAAGATGGTGGGGAGTGACCTCGGCAGTCACTTGAATCCCCCTTTCCTTGGCCCAACGGATCAGTTCTACCGAAGCGGCACAGCTGACATGTGCAATATGGAGCTTCCCCCCTGTAGCCTCCGCAATCAATATATCCCGCCCCACCGCAGCCGTCTCCGCAACATGAGGCATCCCCCCCAGGCCAAGCAAATTCGCGTAATAACCATCATGGGCTACCCCCCCCGCCGCCAACCCGGCATCTTCACAATGGCTTATGGCCACCACTTCAAATTGAGAAAGGTATTTCATGATATTCATCATTATCATGCTATCGTTGACATAACTGCCATCATCGCTGAAAGCCTTTACCCCGGCGGAAAGAAGGGAAGCATAATCGGTCATTTCCCGGCCGCCCCGCCCCCGGGTCAAAGCACCGATAGGATAAACATGGGCCAGGTTTGCTTGCCGGGCATGTTCTTTGATGTAGGCTACAACCAATTTGTTATCAACCGCCGGATCGGTATTGGGCATGCAGCACACGGTGGTAACCCCTCCGGCAACTGCAGCTGCTGTACCCGTGGCGATGGTCTCCTTTTCCTCCTCACCCGGTTCACGGAGATGAACATGGATATCCACCATTCCCGGGGCGACGATCTTGCCCGTCACATCAATTGTTTCCACTTCCCCATCCCCGGATGCAATAGAAGGAGCCAGATCAACGATCCTGTTTCCCTCGATAACCAGATCTGCCCGGCCATGCAATTCTTGCGAGGGATCGACGACCGTTCCTCCTTTTAAAAGAATGCGCTTATCCAATTTGCCCGCCTCCTTTGAAGAGATAATCGAGCACGGCTGCCCGCACAATTATTCCGTTTTCCACCTGCCTCAGTATCGAAACATTGATCCCGGGAAGGGAAGATTCGTTCAGCCTGTCCATCGCCTTCTGTGTTATTTCAACACCTGGATTGAGGGGGCCCGGATGCATGACCATCGTTCCCGGGGCTAGCAAGGAAAGACGTTCTGCAGTAAGCCCGTAAAGATGCACATACTCTCTTAAAGAAGGAAGGAGGCCATCCCGCTGCCTCTCCTTCTGAAGCCTGAGCAGGTAGAGAACATCAGCATCTTTCATCTCCTTTTCAAGATACCAGCTTATTTCAACTCCGGCGCGGCGGAATTCTTCCGGCAGAAGTGTGGGGGGGCCGACCAGAACCACCTTGGCTCCCATTTCCTTGAGACCCCAGACGCTTGACCTGACCACCCGGCTGTATTTTATATCTCCGACCATCACGACCTTCAAGCCTTCGATATACCCGAACTGTTTCTTGATCGTAAACAGATCGAGGAGGGCCTGGGTGGGATGTTCATGAGATCCATCGCCAGCATTGATCATGGAGATATCGACCCTGTTCTTCAACCATTCGAGCGTTCCGGAAACCGGATGACGGATGATAAGGACATCCAATCCCATCGACTTCAAGGTTTGGATCGTATCGAGCAGAGTCTCTCCTTTCAGAACGCTACTTGTTTCGACCGGAAAGTTGTAGAAGTCTGCCGACAACCATCTTGCAGCAACTTCGAATGAAAACCTTGTTCTTGTGCTGGGCTCAAAAAAAAGAGCAGCAACCTGCTTCCCTTTCAGGTTGTCCAGTTTTCTTTCCCTGTACCCGGACAAAAAAAATGAACGCGCCAGTATCTCCTCGATATTTTCAGCGTTCCACTCCCTCAACCCCAACAGATGTGCAGGCATGTCACAACCCCTTTCTGCCTTTCAATTATCATGAAATTCATTTCCTCGATTCCACCCGCCACATCGGTTCCTTTTATCCCGGCGCAGGCCTGGCAATAACGAACATGCTACAGGTCATAGATCCTCTTTACCACCTCTATCCCCAACATGTAAAGGGTAGCGGTGGGCAAGTGGTATGAAGATGTAGCATCAAAAAGCACCCTTGCCCGAGCCGCATATTCGGCGTCTTTCTCCCACAGTATTATCGCCAGCTCCAGACGCGGAAATACAGGAATGATGTAAGCAGCATCGCCTATCCCTGCTTCTTCACCGACAAGTTTGCTACGCTGTTTGAACTCTTCCAGGTTGGAACCGTATTTCCGGGCCAGTGGAAAGAATGTTTCCCGTTGAAAGGGGGCGTAATGCATCTCTCCCCCCGGAAGCTCGAGGAAAGAAATCCACTTGCGGCGCGGGGGAATACTGCGGGAAAAATGCAGATACTGCAAGAAAATAACCCGCTCTTCGGGGGTCACGTATCCCTGAATTGCAGTTATCTCCCCATCCGGGTATGATATCCGATACTCCTGGCCACAATATGTCAATGAAAATTCATTATTGTCTACGTCATATCCGCAGCCGCTGCCTTCGGCCATGGTCCGCGGTACACCGTTCCTGAAATCTTCAAGAGCCTTGGCCAGGGCATCTTCATAGGAACACATCGATAACAAACCTCCTTTGCTCCAAAGGTAGATATTCGCTACCGGGGAAAAAACATCCTTTTAAATTAAGTAAAAAGTATGCTAAAATCGCTAAAGACAGATAATTCAATACGGAGGAATGGAAATGCAAAGAAAAATCAACAAAAAAAATTTCATGACCATCCTGGCCACCGCCCTGGCCATCATTGCTGTTTTGATCGTGATCAAAACAATCCCTCCGGGCAAATCATCGCAATCCGATCTGCCGACGCCGACCGTTCCCGTTGTCGATCATGACCGGGAAGCACTCGGCGGTGATATAGATGAAACATCGTTTCCCCGTATAATCTATGACCCTCGAAATGTTGATCTTGATGAACTGATCACTTCTTTCGATTTTTTGCGCAACCCGCTCCCGGGAACGTGGATGAGCTGGAAAGATGCTCACCTGCCGGGTGCAGCCAGGCCCTACCGTGCCGGTACCCATTACGGCCTGGATTTTTATCCGGATACAAGCGGTGGGGGGATCGGCCTGGGATCAACGGTCAAGGCTGCTGCACCGGGAACTGTTAAAAGGATCGACCATGATTATATCCCACCCCCGGCCGGAAAACTTGGCGAGCTGGCCGTTGAATGCCAGCAGCGGGGTTACACACCGGACGAGACCCTGAATATTTTCCGCGGGCGCCAGATCTGGATCGAAAATGAACATGGCTTCCTGGTCTATTACTGCCATCTTCACGAAGTCAATGATGAATTGGAAGTGGGCGATTATGTCAAAACGGGTGACATCGTAGGCAAGATGGGCTTTTCAGGCACCGATGAACCGGACAGGCCTCATCTGCATCTGGAGATATGGTTTGGAGACCATTACCTGGGCGAGGGCATGACCGTCGAACAGATCAGAACGTTTTTTGAATCAACCATATTCAGGGAAGAAAGATGAGCCGCCCTCTTCAGGGATCAAGCTTTTTTTTCCAGCCAGGCCCTGGCCAGTAGCGGAACAACATCCAGAATGCCGCCGTTTATAACCACTTTGGCCCTCCGATCCAGCGGGGTGGGCTCCCGATTCACGATCACAAGGTTATCCACATAACCGGGCAACATGTTGGCCGGAGATATGACCAGACTGGAGCCAACTGCCAGCATCCCATCGGCCCTGCGCACTTCATCCAGTGCATCTTGAAAAGCGGGGGGCATCGCCTCACCAAAGAGCGTAACATCGGGCTTCAACGGTGAAGCGCAACGGGGGCAAAGCGGGGGGATTACCCCCTTCAACACATCATTCAACAATTTTTCCATGGGCTGTTCCTGGTGACAACCGGTACAGGAGCCCCTGCGCAGCGAACCGTGAATTTCATATACATTCTTTGAACCTGCCTTCTGATGCAGGCCATCGATATTCTGGGTGATGACACTTTTGACCAGGCCTTTGCTTTCCAGTTCTCCAATGGCTTCATGTGCAGCGTTGGGCTGGGCTTCGGTGATCACTCTAAAAATATCCACGCCCAGTTGATAAAGGATCTGCGGATCGGACATGAATTTCTCGATCGTGAAATCATCGGGGCTGACCTTGGCCCAAAGCCCGCTCACGGGACTGCGGAAATCGGGTATCCCACTTTCAGTGGAAATCCCCGCCCCGGTTAAAACTACAACATATTTGCAGCCACTTAAAACTTCAATCGCCTGTTCTATCTGTTCTTGAATCATCTACCGGATTCAACTCCTTTCAGCCGGTAAAATCAATATTTCCAAATAATATTTTTCGGAGGCGTGGGCCATCAAATTCGGCAAAAAAGAGACCTTGCCATGTCCCAAGCACGATCTCTCCATTATCAACCATCAGCAACTGGGAATTGCCTATCAGACTGGCCTTGATATGTGCATCACTGTTTCCTTCCGCGTGCAGATAACCGTCACGGTGAGGAACCCTGTGGCGCAGATAGTTCAAAATATCCGTCCCCACCGCGGGGTCTGCCGCCTCGTTGATCAGAAGGCCAGCCGTGGTATGGGGAACAAAAGCAAGAATACATCCCCTCTTGAGACCGAGTTTCCCGACCACTTCGTTGACTTCCCGCGTTATATCAATGAGTTCTTCCCTTGCAGAAGTCCTGATTTCCAGATCTGTTCTGAACCCCATTCCTCATCCCCCGGAACCGAACATGTCATTTTTCCCTGTCCCCGTTGAACAGATAAACCAGCATATTTTGATAGGCTTTCTTGTCAATCTGCAGTGTCTCGTCGATAACCTTGAATTTGGCCCGCACACTGGAACTGGAAACCCCATATTTACCGGCGATTTCCGTCTGGGTCACATTCAAAAGATGAAACCTGACCAGGCAGTATTCCAATCCTGCCGCCCACGTTTCAACCTTGTGAATCGGGGGCATATCTTCCCCCTTCCGATTTATGTAATCGATCCACATCGCCTGGACGTCCTCGAAAAAATTTTCATTGTAATCACCGCCCTGGCGCATATGGTTCAAGGTGCAGTCAAGCACCTCTTGCCACTCATCTTTCCAGTGAGGAACCACCAATGGATAATTGTTGATATGTATCTCCTGTAGCACGCCTTTCAGATAGACGCGGCATTCCCCTGAAAAACCTATATTTTTAAGTTTGAGCAGAACCGCCTGTTTGAGCTGATCCTTTACCCAGGGATTACGCACAAATTCCTTGAAAGCTGCAACGGCCCGATCATCACCCAATTCAGCATATATATCGATGATCTTCTTCTTGAACATGTCATTCCCCTGAAATAACAACTTCCGCAACAGGTCCCATGTGTAATCATCGTGATCGTAGCGGCTGATAAATTCATCCTTGCTCAGAATCTGAATATCCTCGATGAGTTCTTCATTTTTTTTGATAATGAAAGGGACATCAACGTCATCGCTGATTACCATCTCCTCATCGTCCAGGGCCCACAGAAGCTCCTGTGCCTCGATGAACATCTCCCCCCCGGGCGAATTCTGGAGATACTTTTGCAGGCATCTCTGCGCCTCCTCCAGATCTTCCATCAGGCCATAATTGATGGCCATGAGAAAATAACAATCCCAGTAGGATCTGTCCAGGTGTTCGAGGATGAACTGGAAAATTTGATTGGCCTCCTCCAGCTGCCCCATTTTGCTGAGCAGGCAGCCAAGATTGTAATGGTTCAGAGGGTCGAGGGGCTCCATTTCTATTGTTTTCTTGTAGTACAGCAGGGCCTTCCGCCAGTTGTTTTTAAATAAATAATAGTTCCCTTTTTGAAAATAATAAGCTGCATCGCGTTCAAACGGAACGATTTTCGGGCAGGAACCCTCGACATTTCTATTGTTTCCCCGTTTGATATTCAAAAAAAGAGCACCTCCCCAGACAGGCGTGCGAATATTCTTAATGGAGAATATTGTTTGATATTATATTGGATTACTGCAATTTATTTCTATCTTCGGGTCTGAATTTCCTGCTTTTCCGGGAAGCTGTTTTTGTTTTTGGTGAGGAATATGAATGGAGGCAAGAGGCCAACTTCAGAAAAAGCCTACAAATTTCATGGTTTCTTCAAATAGATACTTCTATCCAGATAACGGTCCCATTCACTCCAATCATTTTCTGCAATTGCGTTTTTCTGCATAACACTCACAAACTGGTTGAGCCGTGCACTGACAAGATCAGCATAAAAAACAGCAAAAGCATGTATCGTCCTGGGAATCTCCGGGGACCCCCATTCCCGCTGTCCATGATGTGAAAGAACGATGTGCTCCAGTTCCAATTTCAAGGACGGGGGAAATCCTTCTATGGCCGCGATCCTCTCGTTCAGCATTTCTTTCCCCAGGCAAATATGCCCGATCAGTTTACCTTTATCGGTCATCTCGAAGTTGAAACTTTCGGCGTCATATTCTTCTATCTTCCCCACGTCATGCAGAATGGCACCGGTTACGAGCAGATCAACCCTGATCTGTTCGGGGTACATTTCTTTGAATTTGAGGCAGAGGGACACTACTTCCAATGTATGCTCGAGCAAGCCACCGATGTAGTTGTGGTGAATGGTCTTGGCCGCCGGGCTGCCGGCAAATCTTTTAACAAAATCCCGGTCACTGAAAAAATCACGCAGCAATTTCAGCAAAAAGGGATCGCTGACATGGGTGGTTATGATCTCTTTCAATTCTCCAAGCATCCCGGGAATATCCCTCCTGGAAACCGGCTGAAATAAACGACGGTTGACACGGTCGGGATCAAGTTTTTTGGCCTCTCTGATTACAATCTGCAATCCGTGATACTCCGAGACATCACCCTTGACATAGAGTATGTCCCCTTCCCTGGGGGATTCTTCCAGGATATCGATGTCCCAGATAATCCCCTTTATTGTACCGCTGATATCCCCGAGGACCAACCTCAGGAATTGTTCGCCGGCCCGGTTCGGGGAAGAGTAATTTGCCAGATTGGCTTCCACGACAAGAACCTGGGTTTCCACCTCGCTGCCGACCTTCAGATTGCCGATCAACTGCTTTTTTGTCTCCGTCACGCCTGAAAAAATCCTGCCTTTCCTTTTGATTTCAACCGAACTTATCTTCTTTTCAAGAATGTATCATATAACATGATGAAATAAAACCCCGGCTACAGGATTCCCTTTCTTCCTCCGTCACATGATCACCTTCCGGGAATCGGTTTTTTTTCACCGCTCCCCCGGTGGCAAGCATTGCATCCGCCCGAACAGATCGGGGACCCCTCAAAAGTAAGGGGCCCCCTGCATGTCCAGTAACAGTTATTTCAAACAGCGCCTTCAGGCACCCTATCTGTACGAATAAAATCCACGTCCGGTCTTCCGGCCCAGGTGGCCTGCACGAACCAATTTGCGGACGAGAGGACAGGGCCTGTATTTTGAATCCCCGGTCTCCGCATAAAGAGTGTCCAGGACCAGCAGCAACACATCGAGGCCAACCAGGTCGGCCAGGGCCAGCGGGCCGATCGGATGGTTTGCACCGAGCACCATCCCCTTGTCGATATCCTCGGCGCTGGCTACACCCTCCATCAAGACAAAGGCCGCCTCGTTGATCATTGGACAGAGAATGCGGTTTACGGCAAACAGCGGCGCCTCATTGACAGCGATGGGTTCCTTTCCCATCTTTCTGGCCAGGGCCATGATCGTTTCGAATGTTTCATCGGAAGTATCGTTACCCCTGATTACCTCCACCAACTTCATCACCGGTACCGGATTGAAAAAATGCATCCCTATAACCTTCTCCGCACGCCCGGTTGCAGAAGCCATCTCCGTTATGCTCAATCCGGAGGTGTTGGAAGCAATGACAACTTCGGCAGCGCACAGTTGATCCAGTTCGGAAAGGATTTTCTTTTTCAATTCCATCTTCTCCACGGCGGCCTCGATAACCAGTTCGGCAGCAGAGAGATCTGAAATGTCGACCGTTCCCTTGATGCGGCCGATTGTTTCCTTCACTTCGTCCTCGGTCTTCTTCCCTTTCTCGAGGGCCCGGCGCAGGTTTTTTTCGATTGTCTTGAGCCCTCTCTCGACAAAGGAATCCTCGATATCCCTCATGATCACGTTGAAACCGCTTTCCGCAGCTACCTGTGCGATGCCGTTACCCATCGTTCCGGCACCTACCACCCCGATAGACTTTATTTCCATGTTTTATCCCTCCCCATCATTGTCGTGGAACACCTTCTATTTGCCTTTATAGATAGGTTTCCTTTTTTCCAGAAACGCCCGGGCCCCTTCCTTCTGATCCTCGGTGTCGCAGAGCTCGCCAAACAGGGCCGCTTCTATCTTCATCCCTTCCCCCAAAGAAACTTCCAGGCCGCGGTTTATGGCCTTCTTGGCCTGACGAATCGCAACGGGGCCGCGTTTCATTATGGTCTGAGCGATCATTTTGGCCTTGGAGAGAACATCATCCGTTACATATTCGGCCAGACCCAACCGGACGGCATCTTCTGCATCGACAAGATCCCCGGTAAAGATCAGTTCCCTGGCTTTGCCCGGGGAGATCAGGCGCGGCAGTCGCTGTGTTCCCCCGTAGCCGGGGAAAATTGCCAGCGTTACCTCGGGAAGGCCAAACCTGGCACCCAGGGCCATGACCCTGATGTCGCAAGCCAGGGCCAGTTCCAGGCCCCCTCCCAGGGCGATACCGTTTACCGCGGCGATCACCGGTACCGGGAAATCGGCGATCTTCTGGAAAATCAACTGCCCGCGGCGAGCAAGTTTCTCCCCATTGGCACGATTTAGCTGGGGAAATTCACTGATATCAGCCCCCGCCACAAAAGCCTTTTCACCGGCCCCGGTAATTATCAGAACGGCAATATCTGTTGCGGCCAACTCATCAACAGTGTTCTCCAGCTCTCCCAGCAATGATGAATTCAAAGCATTGACCGGGGGGTTGTTGATCGTCAGAACAACCAGTTTCCCTTCTTTCTCAACCTGAACAAGGCTCATTTTTGATTACCTCCTGTTC
This sequence comes from Bacillota bacterium, assembly GCA_012518215.1. Taxonomy (NCBI): domain Bacteria; kingdom Bacillati; phylum Bacillota; species Bacillota bacterium. The sequence continues at coordinate 63,009 of JAAYSV010000020.1, read as the reverse complement.
TTTGTTACCATTGAAGCCACTTTGCCCCGATACCCCGGAGATTTTCAGTCCCGTTCGATGATGATTGACATTCCCATACCCCCGCCGACACAGAGTGATGCCAGGCCCATTTTCAGTCCGCGGCGCACCATCTCGTAAATCAGGGTTATGACAATCCGCGCTCCCGTGCAACCTACGGGATGTCCAAGCCCCACTCCGCTACCGTTGACATTGACGATATCACGGTTGAGTCCGAGCAGTTTCTCGCAGGCCAGATACTGGGCAGCAAAAGCTTCGTTCAATTCGATAAGCTCCATTTCCTCCAGGCTCATTCCCGCCCTTTCCAGAGCCTTTCTGGTTGCCGGGACAGGGCCATATCCCATCAACTCGGGCTCCACCCCTGCCCAGGCATAGGAAACGATACGCCCCAGAGGTTCTATCCCCACCTCCCGGGCCTTGTCGGCGCTCATGAGAACAACTGCCGCTGCCCCATCGTTCAACCCCGAAGCATTTCCAGCCGTTACCGTCCCTCCCTTGCGGAAAGCCGGCCTCAACGAAGCCAAACCTTCCAGGGAGATATCCCGTCGGGGGTGTTCGTCGGTGTCGACCACCACTTCCATCTTTCTCTTCTGAACCGTTACGGGGACGATCTCATCCTTGAACCGTCCCTCATCAATGGCGTCCAGGGCATTCTTGTGACTGCGGTAAGCAATCTCATCTTGTTCCTCACGGGAAATATCGTATTTCTCGGCCAGGTTTTCAGCCGTCACGCCCATCATGATTTTGTGGACGGGATCCATCAACATTTCCCACAGTGCATCCGTCATCTCTCCGTGTTGCAATCTTTTCCCCCACCGTGCATTTTTGAGCAGGTAGGGAGCCGTGCTCATCGATTCCACTCCCCCGGCAACCACGATCTCGACATCCCCGAAAATTATTTCCTGATAGCCGCAGACAATTGCCTGCATCGCCGAGCTGCATTGCCGCTGTATGGTCATCCCCGTCGTCTGATCGGGCATCCCGCAGATCTGAGCCACATGGCGGCCCATGTTCGGTTCATCCGTAGGTTGCATGCAGTTCCCCAGAATTACTTCATCGACCCGATCCTTCCCGACCGTCGCCCTTCTCAGCGCTTCCTCCACCGCAATTTTGGCCAGATTGCCGGGGCTTACATCCCTGAATGCCCCGCCAAAGTCCCCGATCGGCGTCCGGGCTGCGCCAACAATAACAACCTCTTTTCTGTTCATACGGGGTCCCCCCTTTACCTTGATTATCAATGATTTCAAGAAAAAAGGACAGACCAGATTGACCTAGCCTGTCCTTGAATCCGCGATCGGTCCAAATTCCGTTTCCATGAATACTTGCAATGTGGAAAAAGCCATATTTTTCACGATCGGGTAAATACCTCAAAAAGCCGTTGTCCTGGATGCTCATAGTTTGGGACGAGGATACAGACCCGCTTTTTCAACAATTTCAGGCACTTTTTCCTCCCAGGCTACGGCCATGATATGCACCCCGGCAACCCCTTCGATCTCGCGGCACTCCTGGATCGATTCAACACAGATCTTGATCCCCTCGGCTTTCTTATCCTCCGCGCCCTTGAGCCTTTCAATGAGTGAATCAGGAATGGTTATACCGGCCACATTGTTTTTCATGTAACGAGCTGCCCCCAACGATTTTACCGGGGTAAAACCGGCCATGATTGCGCATCTTTCATGCAGCCCACGATCAACCACCCGTTTCATCCATTCCTTGAAACGATCCAGATCGAAGACACACTGGGTCTGGATAAAATCGGCACCGGCTTCGATCTTCTTCTCCAACCGATCCACCCTGTACTCGAAAGGATCGGCAAAGGGGTTCGCCACAGCACCGATGAACATGGTGAAGGGATGTTCCAGCTCGTCCCCGCCGATGAACTTGTTCTCGTCGCGCATGTTTTTGACCGCTCTGATCAGTTGCATCGAATCGATATCAAAAACGTTTTTCGCCCCGGGTTCATTGCCAAATTTGACATGGTCCCCGGCAAGGCAGAGCAGGTTTTTTACCCCCAGGGCCGAAGCACCCAGAATATCACCCTGGATGGCAATGCGGTTTCTGTCACGCGTGGTCATCTGCACAACAGGTTCCAGGCCCATCTGCACCAGAATGGCACCGCAAGCAATACTGGATGTACGCACGATGGCGGTCTGGTTATCTGTAATATTGAACGCATCAACGTGGTTTCTCAACAGTTCCCCGTGGTGTCTGATAAATTCTCCGTCTGCACTTTTGGGAGGGCCCAGTTCGCCGGTAACAGCAAATTCTCCACTTTTTATAACCTTTTCCAAGTTACTCCCCGCGATCAATTCTGACATCCTCCCTTACTAAAGTTCTAACCCCGCCATGATGAGCTTTGGACCAATCTTTGGGGGGCTGTATCTCCTTCAAGAGGTCCAGCTTGCCCAGCTTGGATAGACGCTCATGAATCAGGTGCCATGCACAAGGGATATCCTTGTCAACCTCACAAACGCCATCCTGGGATCCGCCACAAGGGCCATTCAGCATGCTTTTTGAGCATCTGGTGATAGGACAGATGCCCATCGTCAGATGCAGAACACAGTCGCCGCATCCCAGACAATTTTCTTTCCAGACTCCCTGTTCCACGGGATACCCGTAGAATTGGGTGTTAAGGCCCGGCATAACGATCAGATCCGGTGCATATTCAACCAGTGTCTGTACCCCCACACCACATCCCATGGACAGGATCACATCATAGCTTCTCAGCCGTTTTATGGCTTCTTCAATAAATTCGTATTCGCATTGGCGCTCGATGGTGAAGGCCTCAACTTTTGCATCTTTTTTCTCCTCTTTACGGGCAATGCTGATTGCAGCAGCTGTCTCCTCGGCCTCCTTCTGCCCTCCTGCCAGGCAAACAGTAACGCATGTCCCGCAACCCAGCACACAGATATTTTTGAAAGGAGCGAGCATCTCCATTATCTGCGGTAAAGGCTTCCTCTCGGCAATAATCATTTTCTCACCTTCCTCCCATATTTCAACAACCCGAGCTACCTGTTAGATTGGCGGAATACGTCAACATAGGAATCACAATAAATATCCATGTTGAGTAAAATCCTGGCCGTTGCAATGGCAGCCATCAGCTCATCATCGCAGGCATCGACAATCGCTGAATCCAGGCCGGCAGCCATGGCCATCACCGCAAAAGTCCGGTTGACAAGTTCGCGGTCCACGGTTCCTTGAGAGATGTTACTCAACCCCACCGTCGTCTTCGGCGCCGGATTGGACAACATCTTGACCTGCCTGAGGGTTTCAAATACTTCAGGGCCATGATCTTGCCCCACATTGCACGGCAACACCAGAGGATCTATATACAGACGATCCGGCGATATGCCATAGGCATCGGCCGTGGCTACCAGTTCCATCGCCAGAGCAATGCGGCTTTCTGCATCCTTGGGGATTCCCTCTTCATTCATGGCCAAGCAGATTACTTCAGAATTATGCTCGGCAGCCATGGTAAATACTCTTTCCATCTTGGGAGCCTCTGCCGGAACCGAGTTGATCATCGCCGGGCGCTTGCATATTTTCAGACTTTCTTCGATAGCATCGTATTTGGTTGAATCCAGGGCCAAAGGCAAATCCGAAACTTCCTGAGTAACTTCCACCAGCCATTTCATGGCTTCTGCCACTTCTGTCGAACCGGGGCCGACATTGATATCCAGATAATGCGCACCGGCTTCTTCCTGCTTGCGTGCCCATTCCTGCACCGGTGCCGGATCACGATCCTTGATAGCCCTGGCGATATCCCTGAACATACCGTTAATCCTTTCGCCAATAATCAGCATCTACCCAACCTCCTTGCATTTTTTTCCCGTACAGAATCAACTTGAACAAAAAAGAAAGCATCCAAACGGGTAAACAGACATCATGGGAGGGAGGTCATTCCCCGCCCTCCCTGCCGATCAAAATCTAATAACTGTTGTCCTGCAACAGGTCGTCGATATTCTTCTTTACCAGCTCTGCCGCGCGGGGATGCCTCATTACCAGGATATTCATTCCTGCCTGGATGTAAGCCATCGCCGTCGTCGCCTCCCACATGATACCCCTTTCTTCCTGCTCGCCCCAACCCGGCTCTTCTTCAGCCGCTATATTGGCCTCCTTGGCCCTCCAGGCCTCAAAGCCAATATTGCCGATAACCGGCATGGCCAGCATCCGATCACCTTGAAGGGCTCCGTTACGCGCCCTTTCCATGATCGAATAGGAGTACTCGATACCATAACCAAGGGCTGCAATTGTGGGATCGATAATGATTTTCCCGTCCAGGGCCTGACTCATCTCCAGAATGAGGATGTTCAACTGTTTGCAGATATTGATATCGATGGGAGATTGGGCAATGATACAGTGCTTGTTGGCCATGCATGCGCTCGTGATCGCTTTGTAGTTGTCCTGCTCGGCCACGCCCATAAGCAGATTTTCGCCCTCGGCAGCCTCGGCAACAACGGGGTAAACAAGGTTGTCTTTCTCCGCGTTGCCGCAACCGATGACAATCAGGGGAACGCCCACTGCTTCAAGCACTTTCTTAACATTGGCCGCACATTCTTCCGGGGAAGCATCTTTCAAATCCGGATCGGCACTTTTAAGGCGCAGGGTGAGAAGATCTGCCCCGTATTCATCGATGCATTTTTTTGCCCATGCGGCCACATCTTCGTATACATCACCGTAGTAATTGTCGAATACCGGGCTCCAATCTGGAACGGTGTCCCATATCTCCAGCGCCACGACGGGACGGTTAGCAACCTCCCCTTCGAAATGCAAGTATGGCAACGCGGATTCACCGCCCACCGTGATGGTGTGGGAGCGGGTCCCGCCTTCTTCCTTGGTTGCTCCCAACACCACTTCGCCTACCTTGCTTCTATATTTTTCCTTAAGGATCTCGACAGCCATATTAACGCCCCTTTCTTACAGTATATAATCACAATGCCCGGGTTTTCCGGGCCCCTGCCACTCTCCTAGGCATAAACTTCCTTGATATACTTGTTGATGCCGGAAGCCTCCCTGGGCCCCACATGTACATCCCAGCCCGACTCTTCCTCCAGCGAACCCTTGAGAACGGCAACGTGTCCGGGGATAATTATTTTCTTGTGGTTGACCTTCTCCTCCAGGCCAGCCTGCTTCATCGCTTCAGCGATAGTCTCGCCTGAAAATTTGTTATCCGCATAAGCAGTGAGAACGGAGACACCACCGGTATCCACCGCCAGAATATAAGCGGGAATGCGAGTGGCCTCGACCTCACCCTCGACAATAAAGTAAGTGAGGGAGAAATTCGTGGTGCAGTAGACGGGAGAATCCGCCTGTACGTCACCTACTTCGTAAAGCATAGGTTCAACAGCAATGGGTTTCTGCGGATCCGTGAACAGGTTCTGGCGCCATGATAGCAACGGCAATAATTGTTGTTTCTCCGCTGCCTTGATCACCACGATGCCCGCATACTTGCTCATGTAGACGCCCGCCTGCATGATCTCTTCCTGGGGGTCCTCCTTGTTGGTAAAAGCAATGGTCGGGTATCCAAAGGGGCGATACTTCTTCCTCACCGCCAGACGGCGGATCACGGTCATATCAGCCAGCACCTTGCTGGTATCCCTGCTACCCGTGTCGATAACCAATTCCTTGTAATCCAGGGCCACGACCTTCTCCACCAGGGAGGCAGTATCATCAAGCCCATCCCCACGGACGACCAGGGGGCATTCCTTGCTTTTCGCCAATTCGGTCATTTTCTCGTAGTTGTCTGCTGTGGCTGCATAGACGAGTGGGCGACGGTCAGCCACCACGTTCAGGGCCCCTTCCATGATTGCCGGATCCTCACACATCAGGATCATCGCTTTCTGCGTCTTGCCAGCCACGATTTCCACAGCGGCCTTGAATTTGGCTGCATCTCCCGAATCACACTTGACCGCCACCATATCGGTCACGTAGTGAAGCCCCACCCGATCAAACTCCAGGGCCTCGAATTTCTCCGCCTTGGCCGCCACATCTTCATTGTCACTGATGGTTACCGCCACGCCGGTCGGATGATAGAAACGCCTGTCATGCCGGAAAATTTCCGTTTCATCACCCAACTGCACCACATGATCTCCTACACCGACCTCCACCAAAGCAATCGGAGGTGCGGCGGCAGAATCCAATGCCGCCTTGGCTTCCTCGGTCACATGAGGACATTTGTCCAGCGAGGTTTTCCCGCCAGCCAGGGCCATTGCAAAAGCCAGGCAAGTGGGCATCCCACACTCCTTGCAATTGGTCTTGGGCAGATGTTTGAAGATCTCTAAACCAGTTAACGCCATCTCCTCTACTCCTTTCATACCTTTACTTTATAGATTACAAGTTGATAAACCAAAGAAAAACAGCCTCACCGTTTCCGGTGCTGCTGTTTTTCATGCAGCTCCTACATCAACGGATCCATGGCCAGAGCCGGATGTCCTTTTTCCTCGAGGAAGGGAAGGACTTCCTCGGCGGTAACTCCCACCGTCTCATCGGCAATCTTGTCCACGAAGTCCGCACCCAGTCCTTCTTCTTCGGCACGCTGCCGCAGTTCATCACCGAGAGCTTCCTTCAGCTCTGTAGGCATCCATGCCAACCGTCCCAACCCTCCATCGGCACTGATAAATTTGCGGCTCAATACATATTGCCTGCCATGCCCCATGAAACCCGGGGTCTGTATTCCCCCGCCGCATGATCCGGCCAGGGTGGAGAAGCTCATTCCACATGGAGTGTCCCCGCTGTATTCACGGGTGGTAATCATGACCCCGTTGGCCTCGGGGAAGATTGCCATGATACATTCGAAGCAGCCACAGGAAGTCATCGGGTCCTCCATGAAACTGTACATGGAACATTTCTCGATGGTACGGTTGGTGTTGTTGTAAACGTATTCATTGACAGATTCCCACATCCCGATCCTTTCATCAAGAAGGCCTTTCTTTTCGATCGGTCGGCAGGGGCCGTTGGGATCGATCTCATAGGAAGCCTTGGAATCCAGCCAGCTCACCGCACCACACAGGCCCAGACGCTCCGGGGTTACCACACAGCAGTGGTTGGGTGCAAATGACTGACACAGAATGCAGGAATAGAAAAGTTCCACGGCCTCATCCGTAAGCCCGCTGAGCCGCTCATCACGCTCACCATAAAGTTCCCGGGCATGAAGGAGTCCTTCTTCCACCTTTTCCGGATCTGTAATGAACGTAACCTGCACACGGTCAACGATCGCGGGAAATTCATCCTTGAACTTGGCGATGATCAGGTCGCCAAAATGATGGAACTTGAAACCCTTGGCCGCGGCATCCTTGCTGATCCGCATCCAGATGGTATCCCGCTGCGCCATATGCCACAAACCTTCGCCGTAGTTGACAAAATAGTGGAGGCGCCTTTCAAGAACCCCTTCGAAGTCTTTCTGCATCTTCCGGCCGAAAATCTTGACTATCAGCCCCACGGGAAGCGAGGCGCCTTCCTCGACATCATCAATCTCCGGCCCGATGACCTCGATCTTGCCGTCTTCTATATCACCCTCGCCCACCATCTCCACCAGCTCAAAACCGGTATTCTTGGGACCGCCAAACTCGACGTACATGTCGCCCTTGCGGATGGCTTCGCCCTCGAAGGCAGGCCCCACGGTAATGGGAACGGGGATGTCGACAATCTTCAATTTGATACCCCTGATCTCCATCGCCACCTGAACCATGGTATCGTAGTCAGGGTTGGAAACATACCAGTTGGGGATCTGCTCGTCCTCGGGTAACTCCTGATCGAGGATAACAGGAAATCCCAGAAAGATTGCCGCGAAATGGGCCGCCACCTGAACCTCATCACGTTCTCCGAAATGAAGAACAAAGGCACGCACCCTCCGGCGCTGGTAGTCACGCGTATTCTGCCGCTCTCCCGGGGGAATCCCTCCGAAAGCCATCCCGGCACGCAGGGCATAGTTCACGGCATGAACTACCTGGGTAAAGTTACCGGTGGGGAAAGCGATAAAATCGATCCCCAGTTTCAAATCGGCCTCGATGGCCTGGTCGACCACCTCGTAGCTGAGAAAGATCATGAATCCTTTGGATTGCAGATCTTTGATGATTTCGGCCAGAGCTTCGGTTGACTTGGCCTTGCCGACAATCACCGCCTGGCCGGGGATGGTCCAGTCCACCAGAAGAATACCGTAACGGCGCACGACCGGGTCACCCAGAAAACCGGTCCAGGGTGTTACATGGGCTTTCTCGGGATCAAGATAATTGATTGCTTCGATAATCTCTGCTGCGTACGCGGTAGATTCACCGCAGAGACGGGCATTTTCGAAATTAAGCTCCTCGCTGATCTGATCCCTCATGCGGTTAAGTATGGGGGGGAGTTGCCCCAATGTGGTAACGGCCTCACCGCTCAATGCCCTGATCACGGGGAGGTAATAACCGGTATCCGGATACTTCACCTCCTGATCCGGCCCATAGCGGCGAATAGCCTGGTTCATCAGTATCTCGGCATAACTGGTGGCGATAACCGCCCCGTCGTATGCTTTTTCAAACAGCGCTAGCGGCGGATTGTTCTCGTCCACAGCGCCATCAAATATTTCGTCAAATGACTCTTTCCATTCTCTGGATAACACACCACTGGCTTCGCTCATTTTCTCTCCTCCTTTTCTTCGGATCGATCTACCAGGTTTTGGTCAGTTCCGTTTCAAATTTTTCGGCAGTTCTCTGGTGAACCCTCAGTTTCCAGGTCCGCTCATCAAGTGCTCCCATGATTTTCTCCACCGATTTCTCTATATCTTCTTCCCAGATGAAATACCCTCCGTAAACATCATGCGCAATCTGCAGCGCAATTCCGTTGACCAGGGCACTTCCGGTGATCTCGGGTATCACACCCACGTGGGTGGGCATGCCCAGTGTAACGCACCAGCTGCCGATAGATATCGCCTTCTCACTCATGGCTTCGGGAGCCGAGGCCATGAAAGGCACCTTGGGAGTGTCGACCCCCCACTGTTCTGCCATTGCATTGGATAGATTGTAAGCACGGCTGTTGTCCACACAGGAACCCATGTGGAATACCAGGGGCAGTTTCTGACCGTTGAGCTGATCGGCATTGGCCTCGTTGAGCTGATGGATGAAAGACTTCAAGCCGTCGCCGGCGTACTCCTCAACAGCCTCGTCATTCATCAAGCCCAGTTTGGCCGCTGCACCCGCGATGCAACCGGTAGCCACCATGAGGACGTCATTCTTGGCCAGTTCCTTGATTATATGGGAAGCGCTCAGGTCATGTATCACCCTGAGGTTGTTGCAGCCGCAAAGAAGGATTACCCCCCGCAACTGCCCCGTTTCGATGGCATCGGTCAGAACCTTGATCGGTTCCTCGGGATTGACCGCCCTGAACAGGTCTTCCATCGCCTCGTAACTGAAACCGGCGGTCACCTTGTGTTTGATATCGGGAATATCTACCTTCGAGGAATCCCTATCCTTGAAACCCTGAATTGCTATCCGGACCACCTCTTTGGCTTTCTCCACAGCCTTCTCTTCCACAAAATCCACGTGGTGGGCTCCGGCGATCTTGGAATGGGACATGGTCGTTATGATCTTGGTATTGAAACATTCCGACACCGCCTGTATGCCGGGCATGATACATTGAACATCCACGACCATGGCATCGATGGCCCCGGTCATTATTGGCAGTTCCTGGGAGAGGAAGTTGGTCAAAACGGGGACTCCCTGACGCATCAGCACCTCGTTACCGGTGCAACAGATTCCCATGCACTTGATCCCTTTTGCGCCTGCTGCCTCTGCCTCATCGGTCATCTCCCTGGCCACACGCACGATCATCTCGCTCAGCAACGGGTTATGACCATGTAAAGCAATGTTGACCATCTCCGGATCGATTATCCCCATATTGGCTTCGGAAGTAACCGGCTTGGGGGTTCCGAACAGAATGTCGGAAATATCAGTAGCAATATGCATGCAGATATAATCGGCCAGAGATGTTTTCAAACCCTGGAATACCAGGTTGACCGGATCGGAGTCGACACCAATGTGCGTCTGCCCCATGGTTTCGGAGATAGTCGTATGGATACCACGGGGAGAAATGTTGCATTCGATGAATTTTTTCAGGCGATCCGGAACCACCGTTGTCTCCAGCCAGCGGCACGGTGTATCGTCAATCTTCGTAAAATCACTTAGCGCGACGTCATATACTTCTTTCAACAGATCATCATCACTCTTGCCTTCCCTGGAAAGCCCCAGCCGATCGGCCACCCGGTAAAGCTTCTTCGTGTCGGTGATGGTATAATCCGGAGCTTTCCCCGCAAACATCTCCGTCAGGGTCAGAAGCATATGACGGCTGTGGTCAGCATGTGCACCACATCCGCCGTTGATGGCCCTGATCAGATTGCGGGCGACGATGGTGTAGCCATGAGCCCCGCAAATACCTTTTGATGCTTTCCTGGTAATACGGCAAGGCCCTTGCAGGCAAATTCGACAGCAGATCCCCGTCCGGCCATAATTGCACTGCGGTTGCATCTTGACATAACGATCATAAGCCGTCTCGATCTGCCCGTCATTCTTATCCAATATCGCTAGTGCTGCCGGGTCAATAGTCCTTTTGGAATCAGGTTTTTTTTTCTCTTTTTTATCTCCTGCGGACATTTTCTAACCTCCTTGTATACATTTACATGGCAAAAATACGATGCTACAACAAAATACATGATAAACACTTGAACCAAGTGTTCTGAACCGGTATAACCTACCCCAAAATTCACCTCCCCAGAAAATTGTTGAAGATATCTTCTATTTCTTGAATAATGATTGACCTATCTGCGGAATTTTGCTCCCGCGACTGCCGCAAGATATCTCGGTTAAAAGGAATCATACCAGCAAAATCGTCCCGTGGCAGATGATCATACAAGAAGTCACTGTCTTCCTGCCCGGCGATCTTGTTGCCAACGAACATTACTTTTTTGACGCCTATTTCCTCCGCCAATTTTTTCACGATCATGGAGGTTTTGACACTGGTCACGGATGGTTCGGTGACCACCAGTATCAGGTCCACCCCGCGGGCAGTTCCCCGGGTCAAATGTTCTATGCCGGCGCTCATGTCGATGATCACGGGGTCACTTTTATCCAGCAGGAGCGAATTGAGAATCGATTGGAGAAATGAGTTTTCTTTACAATAACATGCGGAGCCTCCTTGCTTTATGCCCCCCATTTTGAAAAAAAGAATTTCTCCCTCCTTCAAGCAATAATCTTCAATCACATCTTCCACATCCGGGTTCAAGTCCACCAGCAGCCCCCCACCGGCATTCTTCTTCTCGATCACATCCTTCATATCGATGAGAGGTACGAGCTGATCCAGCTTTTCCGGATCCAACCCCAGGGTTATCCCCAAACTTGTATCCGGATCGGCATCAATTGCATACACGGGAACGCCTGTATTGGCAAAACACTTTACCAAACCTGAAGACAATGTAGTTTTACCCACGCCACCTTTTCCTGAGACCGCGATCTTCATGATTCTTTGTCCCTCTAATCTGACAATTCTTTTATCTTTTAATCGTTCCTATATTCGACGAAGTTTTTGATAATTCCTTTTCCATTATAAAAGTTGCTCTATTCTCAATTTTGGGTATATTGTGAGTGTATACACAATTAATACAAAACTGCCTTGTTTGGTGATAAATGCCAGCGATACCATGTTTTTTCATGCAGAAAAGGGGTACCCTCGCGGGGGTACCCCCCGTAAATACTTCTTGTTTTCCCGTACACCATTCACGGACCCGTCCCGTGACTTTCAACAGGCTGCGGTTTTATTTTTTTTTGAATAGATATTTTTCATCCTTGACGTCAACAAGGATACTGTCGCCGGCAACGATCCTTCCCTGGAGCATCTCTTCGGAGATGCCATCCTCCAGACGCCTCTGCAACGTCCTTCGCAGTGGCCGTGCCCCGAAGAGGGGATCGAACCCTTCGTTGATCAGCTGATCCTTGGCCGCCTGTGATACTTCCAGAGCCATGCTATATTCCTCCAGGCGGCTGTTCAATTCCTCGAGCATGATATCGAGGATCTCGACGATGTGATCCTTGTTGAGGTTGTGGAAAACCGTAACTTCATCCAGACGATTGAGAAATTCCGGACGAAAAGTCTTCTTCAATTCATCAAGGACCCTCTCCTTCATCTGCTCATAGGAAGCCTGTTCATCATCAGAACGGAAACCCATTCTTGCCTGTTTCTTGATAAACGTGGCCCCGACATTGGAGGTCATCACCACGACTGTATTTCTGAAATCAACCGTCCTGCCCTTCCCGTCAGTCAGCCTTCCATCTTCAAGAATTTGCAGCAATGCATTGTACACATCCGGGTGCGCCTTCTCGATCTCGTCGAATAGAATCACCGAATAAGGTTTTCTGCGTACCTTTTCGGTCAATTGCCCCCCCTCGTCATAGCCGACATAGCCCGGCGGAGCACCGATGAGGCGGGCGACGGTATGCTTTTCCATGAACTCGGACATATCCAGTCTGATCATCGCTTTCTCATCACCAAAAAGAGCCTCCGCCAGGGCCCTGGCCAGCTCTGTCTTGCCTACTCCCGTGGGACCAAGGAAAACGAATGAACCGATGGGCCTGTTGGGGTCTTTCAATCCGGTATGAGCCCTCCGCACGGCTTTGGATACAGCGGTGACCGCTTCATCCTGGCCGATTACTCGTTGATGCAATATATCTTCCAGTTTCATAAGCCGTTCCGATTCCTCTTCCACCAACCGTTTGACCGGAACACCCGTCCAGCTGGCCACAATATGGGAAACATCCTCTTCCGATACCACGACCTGGTCGGAAATCCCTTTTTTCTGCTCCCATTCTTTTAACAGCTCACCCAGTTCTTCCTTGAGTTTGTGCTCCTTGTCCCTGAGCTTGGCTGCAAGTTCAAACTCCTGATTTCTGACCGCCGCTTCCTTCTCGTTCCTGAGGGTTTCGACCTTGTCCTTGACCTCCTTCAGATCCGGTGGCGTGGTGTAATTGCGAATCCTGACCCTTGAGGCAGCTTCATCGATAAGATCAATGGCCTTGTCGGGAAGAAATCTGTCAGCGATATAACGGTCCGAAAGATTGACCGCCGCCTCGAGTGCTTCATCGGTGATCTTTACCTTGTGATGGGCCTCGTAACGATCTCTCAGCCCCTTGAGGATGGCTACACTCTCTTCTTTGGTGGGTTCACCCACCTGGATGGGTTGAAAACGGCGTTCCAGTGCCGGATCCCTCTCCACATGTTTACGATATTCATCGATCGTTGTGGCACCGATACATTGCAGTTCCCCCCGCGCCAGAGCCGGCTTGAGAATATTGGAAGCATCGATGGCTCCTTCAGCCGCGCCAGCACCGATAATGGTATGCAATTCATCAATGAACATGATGATATTTCCCGCCTGCCGAAGTTCCTGTATCAATTTGCGCAGGCGTTCTTCAAACTCACCACGATATTTTGTGCCGGCAACTATGGCGGAAAGTTCAATGGTTACAACTCGTTTACCGTTCAATATTTCCGGTGTGGTGCCCTCCATTATTCTCTGGGCAAGCCCCTCGGCGATAGCCGTCTTGCCCACCCCAGGTTCTCCAATCAGGCAGGGATTGTTTTTTGTACGGCGGCTCAGAACCTGAACCACCCTCTCGATTTCATTATCCCTGCCGATAACCGGATCAAGTTTGCCTTCACGGGCCAATTTGGTAAGGTCACGCCCGTAGGCGTCGACCGTTGGAGTTTGCTGACCCGTTTTTGTGCCACGGAATCCGCCACCGCCGCCCTCCTCGCCACCGAGCAACTGGATAACTTCCTTGCGAGCATGTTTGAGATCGATGCCGATATTCGCAAGAACCTGCGCGGCGATGCCTTCCCCTTCCCGGAGCAGTCCCAGCAACAGATGCTCTGTCCCGACATAATTGTGGCCCAGATTCTGGCTCTCCTCGATGGAAAGTTCCACGACCCTCTTTGCCCTCGGTGTATAACTTATAGACTGTGAAAGGGACTTCTCACCCTTGGGGATGATCTTTTCAACTTCCTGCCGTAACCTGTTCAGATCGATGCCCGCATTCGTCAATACACGAGCAGCAATCCCCGCCCCTTCTTTTACCAGACCCAGTAAAAGGTGTTCCGTTCCAATAAAATTATGATTGAGCCTGCGGGCCTCATCCTGGGCAAGCACCAGAACCTGCTGCGCCCGCTCGGTAAAACGTCCGAACATAAACATATTTTTTCACTCCCCTGTAATATATTTTTTTATTTGCAAGATTCCCGGGCCCATGCCTGGACAACCAGAAATGCAAGTTGACAATCTATATTCATTCCTTTTATACCTTGATTTCCTTCAACCGTTCTCTCAGCTGCTTTGCCCTCTCCTCATCCCTTTCCCGGGCATTCAGTTCCCCGTCAGCAATGATCTGCAAACAGGCAGGCCTGATCACAATAAGCAGCTCGTTGAGCAATTTGCGATTGATCCCCCCCGATATGAGGCCCAGTTCGTATCCCAGCCTGATATCAGAAATAAGCTGCATCGCTTCCTGACTGCTGATGATACGGGCATGCTTCAAAATCCCCAGCGCCCTTGAACCGCGATCAGCAATTTTCTCCCGGTTATGATTCAACAACGACTGGCAGGCAGCATTCTCCTGTTCGATAACCTGGCGGGTAACACTGAACAGATTTCTGATTATCTCCTGTTCTGATTGGCCGAGGGTTATCTGGTTGGACAACTGCACCAGGTTGCCAATAATTTCGGTACCCTCCCCGTACAGCCCCCTTACCGCCAGGCCCACCTGGGAAAGAGCTCCCAGGATCCGGTTAAACTGTTTGGTGATAATCAAGGCTGGCAGATGTAGCATGACCGAGGCCCTCAAACCGGTTCCCACGTTGGTAGGGCAGGAAGTCAGATAACCATAGCGCTCGTGGAAGGAATAATTCAACTTCTCCTCGAGAGCATTGTCATACAAATCAGCTTCTTCCCATGCCCTTTCCAGCTGAAGCCCGGGGAAAACACTCTGAATGCGAACATGGTCCTCTTCATTGATCATTACCCCTACAGCCTCATCCTTGCGCAAAAATAATGCACTGTTGTGAGATTCCTTGGCCAGAAGCGGGCTGATAAGATGTTTTTCGACCATAACCTGTTTCACCAGGGTGCTCACTTCATCCATCTTGATCAGGAGAAAATCTTTGAAATCGTCCTGATCCTTGACCGCATCGACAACCAACCCCTGGACTTCAAGTGTCTGGGCATCGGAAGCCAGATAGGGAAAAGGAGTATTTTTGATATTTCTGGCCAATCGTACACGCGAACTTATTGCCGCCTCGGCGTAAGGGCCATTGCCCTCCATCCAATGGCTGACAAATTGCGTCTTCTCATTCTTCATGGCCATCACCCCTTTCCTGCTCTTTTTTTTGCAATGCATTTTCCAGAACCCGTATCTGATCCCGTATGGCAGCTGCTTTTTCATATTCCTCCAGGTGGATGAACTGTTGCAGCTGTTTTCTGAGATCACCGATTTCCCGCTTGATTCTGGTCGTTCCCCCTATGCGGCGGGGAACTTTACCTACATGATCTATATTGCCATGGATCCGACGGAATAACGGTTGGAGCTTCTCATCCCCGAAGGAATGGTAACAACTGCTACAACCGAACCTGCCGATCTGGCTGAATTGGGCAAAAGTCAAAGCGCAATTTGAACACTGTACTTTGGCCGGATGCACTGCCTCTTTATCTTTTTTGGCTGCCCACGGTTCACTCAGAAAACTGGCAAAAAAGTTTTTCAGCGTGAATTTTGGTTCAAAAGAAAAATCAAGATCCCCCTTGGCGCGGGCACATCGTTCACAAAGATGCAGATCTGTTCTAAGACCATTGACGATCCTGGTGATGAAAACCGTTGCTTTCTGCTGGTTGCATTCCTGACAGAGCATGATAACCCTCCTTCACTATTGATCATCTTTCAAAATGGCCATGATCATGTTCTTCAGCAATCTTTTGACCATTATTTTTTTCTGTCGTTCATCGATGGGAAGGCCGCTGAATATTTCATCTTTCATTACACTGTCAATCATGGCCGCCTCGCGGCGCGAGATAAATTTTTCATCATGCCACCGTTTCAACAGGTCACCAGCTTGACGAAAATCAAGACCTTCCCTTTCAAAACTGCTGACCCAGTCCCGGGAAAGAGGTTTTACCTTCATGATCCTGATGTAACCCCGTCCCCCTCTCCTGCTTTCAACCATGTATCCTCTCTCCGGTGTAAATCTTGTTGACAATACATAATTTATCTGCGAAGGAACACAGTTAAATTTTCCTGCCAATTCTCCCCTCTGGATAATGACCCATTGGCCAACACTGAGAGAGAGTAGTTTTTTTATATAATCCTCGATATAATCCGCTATGGTAAGCATAGATTATGCACCCTACTTTCCCGTTTGACCTTTACTGACCTTCACTTTATTATACCCCAAAACAGATCAATTTACACAAGTTTTTTTTGAACTACCTGAAGCATCACATCAACCGAGGTTACCGTACTGGCGGCTTTAAGCTCGTATTTCCTTGATTTGCTGCAAATATCTCTTCATTTCATCCTGGGATCAAAAATTGACAGTTGGCAATGTTGATGTCAGGTTGTAGAAAGATAAATGATTCAAAAGGGGCATCCTTCTCAGCTGAAAAGTGATGATGCTGATGATGACGATGAAACAAACACATCTTCGCCTTGCCAGGATATTTCCAGAACACCGTTGATGGCCACCAGGCGACGATAAAACTCCTGATAATCAATGTAAACGGGAGCTTCAAGAGTGAAATCGATCATGATCACATCGGAATTGTATGTCTTGATGAATTCGGCCTGGGAAATATTGATTTTCTTGATATTCATATGGTGTTCCCCGAGAACACCGCTAATTTTGCTAAGCAGCGCAATCTGATCTATAGCTTTGATAGAAAGGATCTTGTACTTGTGACGCGAAAGATAGACATTGTCAACCTTGTTGAGTACATAAAGGCTCAGTAGCACAAAAATCGTGGCCACCATTGCCGCCTTCCAGTAACCAACCCCAATAGCCAATCCGATCCCGGAAACCACCCATATTCCGGCTGCAGTCGTCAACCCCTTGATATTACCACGATGTTGAATGATCGTCCCTGCGCCCAGAAACCCGATGCCAGTAACCACGCCGGCTGCCATTCTCCCGGGATCCTGCCGTAAAAATAGGTTTTCGACCCCCGGACAGTAGAAACCGTAAACCGAGACCATCATGATCAGTGCCGAACCTACACAAACCAGAATATGCGTCCGGAAACCTGCGGGTCGGTTGCTTATTTCCCTTTCAAATCCGATCAGGCCACCCATAAGGACAGCAATAAATAGCCTGAGGGCTATTTCAAAAATACTCAATTCAGGAATCATTTGCTGCCCTCCTTCTAAAATTGGTTATTGTGATAATTATATCACAGCCGGCCGGTAAAATGAATTGTATTAAATTGATATTGAACGGGCGGACGATTATTACTTTCTTCAGCCGTTCTGATAATAAAAATCTGCTGAATCAGGAAATCTGTGGCAAAAACTGACGGTCGGTCAACGAACCCGCAAAATATTCAGCTCGTTCCCTCACAGTCTCGAAGCAGTTGCCGATCGTGAAATCCCCGGGAAGAACCCTTCCTTCCTCGATTTCATCCCAGGACAGGGGCATGGACACGGGAGCTCCGGGAAGGGGGCGGGGGCTGTATGGAGAGACCAGGGTTTTGCCCTTCCCATTCTGGAGATAATCGAGGTAGAGCTTGCCTTCACGTTTCTCTATTTTCCGTTCCAGGGTTGTCTTTTCAGGGTAGGCCCTGTTTATCTGCTTGCAAACGCCCTTGACAAAATTCCGCACCGTTTCGTAGGAATATAGCGGGTAAACAGGAACAAACACCTGTACTCCCGTGGCGCCCGAAGTTTTTGGGTATCCCCGCATTTGAAAATCAGCCAGACATTCATGCAATGCCCGGGCCACTTCCAATACATCGGTGAAAGTGGATTTTTCCATGGGATCGAGATCAAAGACAGCAAAATCGGGACTGTCAAGGCGATCCCGTTCCGAAAGCCAGGGATGGATTTCTATTGCAGCCTGATTGCCTATCCAGACCAGTGTCTCCACATTGTCAACCATGATATAATCGGTGATCCTGTCACCTCGATGCAAAACCCGGAATGTTTCAACCCAGCGGGGTGCACCGGGGGGGCAATTTTTCTGATAAAAGCCCTTTTTGTCAATACCTGCGGGGAAACGACGCAGAACCAGGGGGCGGTTCCTCAAATATGGAATCATGAATGGGGCAATGGAGATCAGGTAGGAGATCAGATCATACTTGGTAAGCCCCGACTCCGGCCAGAGCATTCTTTCCAGATTGCTGACTCTGACCAGGCGTCTGCCTACCTTCAAAGTCGATGATATATCTACTCCCTCCCCCCAACTCCGGCAAGGAAACGCGGAATTTCAATAGATTGCTTCTTCAGGCCTGGATTTTGAAAATCCAATGACAACCGGTGCCCTCATTTTCAAGTTTTCCGTCCATTCCATGAATTCAATTTCGACGGTCAGGAAGGGCCTGAGCCAGGCCACTTCCCCCGGGCAGGGCGGGTTGACAAATAAAGGTTCGGGGACACCGAGTATCTCCCCGGCCTTGCGCAATTCCCTGGCCATTTCCGTATTTAAACCTGACCCCGCCCGGCCTATATAGCGCAACTCCCCATCATGGTAAGCCCCCAGCAATAGAGAACTCACCAACCCTCCCCTGAAGGCCAGACCCACCACCACGGAAAGCTGCCTGCGCCTGGGTTTGACCTTCCGCCAGCTTGAAGATTTGCGCCCGATCAGGTAAGGGCTGTGAATATCCTTGGCCACTATACCTTCCAGATTCCGGTCGGACACCTGTTGGAACAACAACTCCCCATCTTCATAGTTTTCATTCAAATAAACTGTCGGTTCTCCCTGCAGGCTTCCGAAAGCCTCGTTCAACACATCCTGACGGTGGTTTAACGGGAAACCGGTCAGGTCTTCCCCCCTCCAGAAAAGGAGATCGAAGATGCAGTAGGTACATGGGCGGTGGCGGGAAAGCCGTTTGATCCTGTTCTCATGCTGAAGGGAATCCCTTTCCATGATGCGTGAAAAACGTGGATAACCCGCTTCCAGGGCCACCGCCTCCCCATCAATCAGTGCCTCCCCCGACCCCACCACCTCCTTCAGAATCTGGAATTCAGGGTATTGCCGCGTACGTTCCCCTCCTCCGCGGTTTTGCAACCTGACTCCGTCAGCAGTTACAAAAGCCAGGATACGTACACCATCCCATTTGATCTGTGATACATAGCCGGGCTCCTTGACAGGCCGCGAAGCGCTGGTCGGTTCCATCGGCCTGACCCGGGGAAAGAACTGCTGCAAGGGAGAACAAAGATCAAGCACGGCCCACCCCCGTCGGTTCCTTTTTGCCAGCCTCCTCCTCTTCTCCGGCCGCAACTTCCAAACTGGCCTGAAGGGCTTCGACCAGATCGGTAACACGCCCTCCTTCGGCAGATTCCACGATGGCAATTTCCTCGCCGGCAACCTTGGCTTCGATGATTTCCAGCAAGGCCTTCCTGTATTCATCCACATACTGTCCCGGATCAAAAGGAGCGGTAAGCTTTTCAATCAATTCCCTGGCCATCTTCAATTCTTGTTCGTGAATTTCAATCTCCCGGTTCCACGATGGCAACTCTGCCGTGTCACGCACCTCATCCGGGTAAAACATTGTCTCCAGGGAGAGAATATCCTCGTAAGTACGGATCACGGCCAGAGAATGCTTCGACCTGATGGTCAGGCGCGCAACGGCAATTTTCCCCGTCTCCCTCATTGACTCCTGCAGAAGGTTGTATGCTTTTTCTCCCATCTCCGTTGGTGTCAAATAATAAGCCTGGTTATAATACAAGGGATCAATTTCCGACAATTCAACAAAATCCACGATGTCGATTGTTTTTGTGGTTTTGTCCGGTATTTTGGCCAGATCTTCCTCTTTGATGATCACGAACCGATCCCGGTCGTATTCATAACCCTTGACGATCTCCCCGTAAGCAGCTTCCTTCTGGCAGCGGGGGCAAAATCTTTTGTATTCCAGGGGGGTCAGACATTTTTCGTGAAGTTGCCTGAATTGCACCGTTTTTTTCCGGGTTGCAGTATATAGCTTTACGGGTATATTGACCAATCCGAAACTGATCGATCCTTTCCACAGCGGGCGCACTACAAACACTCCTTTGTTCATTGAAGTTTACATTCAATCCCGGGGGGAAGCCCCCACAAAGCAAAATATAGCGATCCCCGAAATACGGAATTCGCCCATGTTGTCACGGGCCACACCGTATGATTCGGTTCGCGCTATATTTAAGTTTAACCTTGATCGATGTTTTTAGTCAGAAGGCTAAGATTCAAAGATTTGAAGGAATGTGTGAGTGCTCCGCTGGAGATAAAATCAACCCCGGTCCGGGCATATTCTTCCAGTCGTGCTTCGGAGATATCACCCGAGGCTTCCAGAAGGACGCGCCCGGCATTTATCTTGACCGCCTCCCTGATCGTTTCCGGATCCATATTGTCTAGCATGATCAGGTCTGCCCCGGCATCCAGGGCTTCACGAAATTCATCCAGATCGGTAACCTCGACTTCTATCTTCAGCGTTATCGGGGCCTTCATCACTGCTCTCTTCACGGCAGCACTGATTCCCCCGGCAGCGGCAATATGATTTTCCTTGATGACGATCCCCCCTGAAAGACCCAGGCGATGGTTCCGTCCCCCGCCCACCATGACCGCATATTTTTCAAGATAGCGCAGACCGGGGGATGTTTTGCGGGTATCCAGAAGAAAGACAGCATGATTCTTGATCCTCTCGGTCCATATCCTCGTCAATGTGGCAATGCCCGAGAGACGCTGCAGAAAATTCAATGCCGTTCTTTCCGCCATCATTATCGGTTGCACCGGGCCGTCAATCTCGGCAATCACCGCTCCCCTGCTCACGGAATCCCCATCGGTAACACGGGAATTGAAATCAATTCTCTCGTCCACCATTTTGAAAACTCCTTTGCAAACTTCCAGCCCGGCAATAACACCGTCCTCGCGGGTGATTATCTCTGCATCGCCCACTTTTTCTGGAGGCACGATAAGCGAGGTGGTATAATCTCCGCCCCCGATATCTTCCTTCAAGGCAAGCTCCATTATCTCTCTGGCCCATGGGGTAAGAATCATTTTCTTCTGCTCCTCCAAACAAAAAATGTATCATGAATCAACATTGTCATGCTTTTACATCAGCATACATACAAAAAAACTGCCCCTCCATCAAACCTTTCCGTTCCCCGGAACAACCGCCTTGCAACATGCAGATGCCAGATCGGTGAACCCTCATCTGACCTCAAGCATGCGCGCCAGGGAGACGACAGCCTCCTTGCGGATTTCCTCCGGAACGGAGATTACCGTTTCCATGTGTTCCAGTGCATGAGCCACTTTGTGCAGCGTGGTGTATTTCATGTTGGGGCAGAGCAGGCCCGGCGAGAGAAGATAAAATTCTTTTTCCGGGTTTTCTTTCTTCAAACGGTAAAGCAAGCCCACTTCCGTGCCGATGACCAATTTCTTCTCTCCCGTCCGGGCTACAAAATCTACCATGCCTCCCGTCGATAAAACCTGATCGGCATTGATGCTCACTTCAGGCGGACATTCGGGATGAACGATAATCGGGGCACCTGGATGATCGCGGCGGGCTTTTTCGATATCCCGCAAAGTTACCCTGTGATGCGTGATACAGTATCCATGCCATAGAATAACCTCTTTGGAAGTGAAACGAGAAACGTATCCGCCCAGATTCTTGTCCGGTACGAACAGAACCCGCTCTTCCCGCAAAGAATTGACAACTTCAATTGCATTTGCAGAAGTACAGCAGATATCGCTTTCCGCTTTGACCTCGGCCGTGGAATTGATGTAGGTTACCACGGGAACACCCGGGTAGCGCTGCCGCACTTTCTTCAACTGCGGCCCGGTAACCATGTTGGCCAGAGGGCAATCCGCAAGCGCCTCCGGCAGGAGCACCGTTTTTTCCGGAGCGAGCATAGCCGCACTTTCAGCCATGAAATGAACCCCGCAAAAAACTATCGTCTCCGCATCTGCCTCTGCTGCCCTGTGACTCAGATCAAGGGAATCACCCACGAAATCGGCTATATCCTGTACCTCGCCAATCTGGTAATTATGAGCCAATATTACAGCATTCCGCTGCTTTTTAAGTTGCTGGATCCTGTCTTTCAAAGCATCTGTGTTTCCTTGCTGCAACAGTATTACCTCCACGTGCCCGGAACTTATCATTTATTATGAACAAATAGATCAACATTGTCAATTATCGGAATAAAACATGATTGTACAAATTTTCGCCGCTGCACGGAAAGATATTGCATGTACTCCCATGACTTTTTTCATGGCTCGATCTTTCCTGCTCATCCTGTTTCAAGCAGGCTGCTGCTCCGGATGGAAAAATCCTGGTAATATGAAATCTTCCCCTTTGTTACCGGGTTATAACACAGGCGGGCCATCGCGGTTATGATTCGGGAGAGGGGAAATCCCCGGTTTCACCCCTGGAAAGCAGATAAAAATAAACAACCTTTTTCTGCAGATCCACCCTGGCAACTTCAATATTTACAGGATCACCAAGGCAGTATTTTTTACGGGTGCGCCTGCCGATCACAGCCATCATCTCCTCATGATACCGGTAATAATCATCCCGCAGGCTTTCCAGCAAAACCAACCCCTCGACCGTATTTTGCAGTTCTACAAAGATTCCAAAAGAAGTCACACCACAGATGATGCCCGGAAAAGATTCGCCTTCCTTTCCCTCCATGTATTCAACTTTTTTTTGTTGAACACTCTCCCTTTCCGCCTCCATGGCTTTTCTTTCCATGCAGGAAGCATGTTCGGCCCGCCCGGGAAGTTGTTTCTTCAGAAAAGCAATCCTTCCCTCATCCATGTTCCCTGCAAGTTGATCTTTTATCATAGCGTGAACCTGCAGATCGGGAAAACGCCGTATGGGCGAAGTGAAGTGCGTATATTTTTGCAAAGCAAGCCCGAAATGCCTTTCGTTGTTAACGCTGTAATAAGCATGGGGCAGCGAACGCAACAGAAGATAATTGACCGTTCTTTCAAGAGGCGTCCCTCTTACATTGTCGAGCACCGACTGTATGGCCCGGGGTTTGATCTTGCGCAAATCGCCGCTGATCCTGATGTTCATCAGCGACAGGATGTTCCTGAACATGATCATCTTCTCTTCTGTGGGGGGAGGATGCACCCGGTAAATGAAGGGCAGATCCTTTACACCAAAATGCTCACATACGGAAACGTTGGCCAGCAACATGAATTCCTCGATGATCGATTCAGCCCTCCCCGGAAATTTGCGTTCTATGGTCAGGGGTTTTCCTTCGTCATCAACGGTAATCTTTGTTTCGGGAAGATTGAGGAAGAGTGCCCCGTTTCGCAGACGGTTCTTTTTAAGCATGGACGCCAACTCATCCATGCTTTTGAGCATGGCCCCTATTTCCGCCGATTCTCCCCCTGCAGAGAGCATCTCCTCTGCCTGTTCATAACTTAGCTTCCGTTTTACCCTGACCAGGCTGGGGAAAATATCATATTTTTCCACTCTCCCCCGCACATCGAGTTCTATGATGACACTGATAGCCAGGCGGTCTTTATTCTCCTGAAGGCTGCACAGTTTCTGGGAAAGCAGGGGCGGTAACATATGGATAACCCTGTCGGTCAAATAAACACTTGTTCCCCGTTTGAGAGCCTCCCGGTGAAGAGCCGTTCCCTCGCGGACATAATAGCTCACATCGGCAATATGGACACCGAGTCGGTATCCGCCGACATCACGCACCCCGAGAGAAATACCGTCATCCATGTCCCTGGCGTCCGCCGGGTCCACGGTAACAATCAACTCATCTCGCAAATCGGCTCTTCCTTCCTGGAGTGCAATTGATGCTATGTCTTTCTCCCCGGGAAGGTTGCGTAACTCCTTCATCACCCGGGAAGGGAACTTCTCCCTGTCTATCATTTTCGCCCCTGCCGACCGGATAACCGAGATGACTTCGCCTTTACGGTTTTTCCCTGATCCCCCGGGCAGAATCTTGACTGAAACACGATCACCTTCAGCCGCCTCGCCGATCTTGTTCGCCGGAATAAAAATGTCCGCTTCTTCCCTTGAATCGGGAATCAGAAACGCGTAGCCCCGGCGTGTACCCTGAAAGGTTCCGGTCAAGGTACCCTTCTTTTTTCTCCGGCCCCTCCCGTGTCGAGGAACTGCATGCCTTCCTCCGATTTTCTTTTTGCGCTCTCTTTTATTGATCTTGATTCCCCTTCCATGTCCGGATCTTAGCAAAAAGGAGCAGGACCTCCCTGCTCCGCCTTATTTTTCCTGTATTATACCCGAAATTTCTTGAAATACTTCAATTTTACCGGTAAACACTTCTATCATACTTCGAAACAGCCCATTTATTTCAAAACCGTCAACACGATGGCCAGGATCATGAAGGCTATCGCCAGCCCCGTGGTAATCCGGCTGAACAGATCATCCAGGCCTTTTTTCTTGCCAAAGAGGGTCTGCGCACCTCCGCCGATAGCACCTGATATCCCCGCACTCCTTCCTGATTGCAGGAGCACGGAAACAACCAGCGCCACACAGATCAATACATGCACAACAGTAAGGGCTATACGCATAACCTATCCCTCCATCAGATACAACCTTCCCGGACCAACGAATGATATTCTAACATAGTAGCACTTTTTTAACAACCGACTTTTTCATCAGAAGGTAAAAAGGGTCCGCCGCCCGGCATAGCTGCCACCCGCCCCAAGTTCTTCGGATATGCGCAACAACTGGTTGTATTTGGCGGTACGATCAACCCGGCTCGGAGCACCGGTTTTTATCTGACCGGCAGCGGTGGCCACGGCCAGATCGGCTATAAAGGCATCCTCGGTTTCACCGGAACGGTGGGAAATCACATACGAATAACCCGCTGTCTGGGCGATCCTTATCGCTTCCATCGTCTCCGTAACCGTGCCAATTTGATTGAGTTTGATCAGGATTGAATTGGCCACCCCTTCCTCGATCCCCCTGGTCAGCCGATCCGGATTCGTAACAAAAAGATCGTCCCCGACCAGTTGAATTTTTTTACCCAGGGCCTCCGTCAACCCACTCCATCCTTCCCAGTCTTCTTCCGCCAAGCCATCCTCGATGCTGCAAATCGGATATTCTTCCACCAGACTTACCAGGTAAGCGATCATCTCATTTACTTCCAGGGCTTTCCCCTCGAGATGATACCGTCCATCATGATACAGTTCATTGGCAGCAACGTCCATCGCCAGCAAGATATCTTCACCGGGCTGGTAACCGGCCCCCTTGATCGCTTCGATGATGACATCGAGTGCCGAACGGTTGGAATCAAGATCGGGAGCGAACCCCCCCTCGTCGCCGACCCCCGTGTTCAGCCCCTGTTTCTGCAATACCCTTTTCAGGACATGGAAGGTTTCCACCCCCATCTGCATGGCCTCTTCGAAATTTTTACCGCCCACGGGCATGATCATGAACTCCTGGATATCGATATTGTTATCGGCATGTTCCCCCCCGTTGATGATATTCATCATCGGGGTTGGAAGAAGATTGGCCCCCAGCCCGCCCAGGTAACGGTAAAGGGGAATTCCCAGTGCCGATGAAGCCGCCCGGGAAATGGCCATCGAAACCCCCAGAATGGAGTTTGCACCCAGATGGCTTTTATCCGGGGTTCCATCCAGGTGAATGAGATAGCGGTCGATGGCTTCCTGTTCCAGGCAGTTGCGGCCTGCCAGAAAAGGAGCGATCTTCTCCCCGACTTTTCTGACTGCTTCCGACACACCTTTCCCCAGATAACGGTCCGGATCCCTGTCGCGAAGCTCCAGGGCTTCAAACGCTCCGGTGGAAGCCCCCGAAGGAACCGCCGCACGCCCCCTTATCCCTCCCGGCAAGATTACATCGACTTCGACCGTGGGATTTCCACGCGAATCAATGATTTCCCTGGCCTTGATTTCTTTTATTTCCATGCAGTGCATTCCTACATTACCTCCTCGTACAATAAAGTTGTCTTACTGACTGCCAATCAAGAAAGTTTATCTGGCAATCACATGGGAATTCCGGGGGTGCCCGGTTTTCCGTCCGGCTTCCCGGTAGAGATAGAACCTTTTTCCAGAAGCAGGCTTCTCCCCGTCATCTCTTCCGGCAATGGCATCCCCATCAATTCCAGCACCGTGGGGGCGATATCCGCCAGTACACCGCCGCTTCGCAGATTGTACATATTTTGTTTTCCCAGCAAGATGAATGGAACTGCACTGGTGGTATGCGCCGTGACCGGTTTCCCCGTGACCGGATCCTGAACCATGTCGGCATTGCCGTGATCGGCGGTTACGAGTGTCCAGTAACCACTTTTCAACGCCTGTTCGGCAATCGATTCAACCCCTCGATCTACGGCTTCCACTGCCTTGATCGTGGCCTCCATGTTTCCGGTATGCCCGACCATATCCGCATTGGCAAAATTGACAACAAAGAAAGAATGTTTCTGCCGCGCTATCTCCAGGCAGGCTTTCCGGGCCACCCGGGGTGCACTCATCTCCGGCTGCAGATCATAGGTGGCCACGGCAGGTGAAGGAACCATGAAACGCTCCTCCCCCGGGAAAGGTTCCTCACGGCCACCATTGAAGAAAAAGGTTACATGAGCATATTTTTCTGTTTCCGCCAGCCGATACTGCTTGCAACCGCTTTTGGAAAGCCATTCTCCCAACGTATCACGCAAATATTCCGGAGGGAAAACCACGGGGCAATCAAAATTTTTGTCGTATTCAGTCATGGTAACCACCAGAGGGAACACCGCTTCCGGCCCCCGGTCAAACTCCTCCAGTTCCTTTTCCAGAAAAGCCCTGGCAATCTGGCGAACCCTATCCGGCCGGAAATTGAAAAACAGAATGGCATCTTCGGAGGTTATCCTGATCGGATCCCCACCCGGCTGAATGATGGACACCGGAGCAACAAACTCATCGGTCTCACCCCTGCGATATGCCGCATCCAGAGCCGCGAAGGGATCCCTGGCAAGAACCCCCTGCCCGTATACATAAGCATCGTAGGCCTTTTTGGTCCGTTCCCAACGGTTGTCCCGATCCATTGCGTAGTAACGCCCCGCAATGCTGGCAATCCGGCCCACCGCATTTGCACTGCAAAATTCATCGAGCTCCTTGATATACTTCAGAGCGTTGGCCGGCGGGACATCCCTGCCGTCCAGGATGGCATGAACAAATACATTCTGTTTCATACCGAAACGCCTGGCAGCTATCAACAGGGCAAACAATTGATCGATATGGCTGTGGACTCCCCCATCGGAAAGAAGCCCCATCAGGTGAAGCGAAGAACGTTTTCTGCCCACCGTTTCCAGCGTCTGCTTTATGATCTTGTTTTCAAAGAAAACACCGGCCTCGATGCTATTGTTGATGCGGCTCAGGTCCTGATAAACAATCCGCCCGGCCCCGATATTCAGATGCCCCACCTCGGAATTGCCTATCTGGCCCTCCGGTAATCCCACAGCTTCCCCGGCAGCTCCCAGCAAGGTAAAAGGGCATGATTCCCCGAGATGGCGCAAATAAGGAATTGAAGCATGGGCAATCGCATTTCCCTCTTTTTCGGCACGGCATCCCCATCCATCCATGATAACAAGGATTACAGGCCTGTTGGCAAGATACAATCGCTAAACCTCCCGGTAAACACGCGCTGAGTTGGCTGCCCTGATCAACCCGGCAAATACATCGGCCTGAAGGCTGGCACCGCCGACGAGGGTGCCCTCGATGCCCGGAATGGTAACAAAATCACCGATATTATCTTTATTGACACTGCCACCATACAGGATCTTGACCCTGGTTCTATCCTCGAAGATATGATCAATCTCTTCCAGAATACATTCAGCCGCTGCCGCAGCATCTTCCTGTGATGCGGCAACCCCCGTTCCGATAGCCCAGACCGGCTCGTAGGCAATGATCATGTTTTTTACTTTGTCTGTATCAATACCCTTCAGACCTTCCCGCAACTGGCCCAGAACGACCTTCTTCATCCGCCCTGATTGGTGATCCTCCATGGTTTCCCCCACGCAGAAAATGGGAATCAAATTGTATTCCAGGGCCGCATTTATCTTTCTGTTGATCTGCTCGTCAGTCTCACCAAAGACCCACCGTCGTTCGGAATGGCCGATGATCACATAGCGCACCCCCAGTTCCCTCAGCATAAGCGGAGATATCTCCCCTGTATAGGCCCCCTCGCTCTCCCACATCATGTTCTGGGCGCCAAGGTGAAAAGCTGTCTTGAAGAGCGCCTCCCTGGCAGTCAACAAGGCCGTAAATGGCGGGCAGATGATTACCTGGCTTCCGGACAATTCCTCCTGCCACACCTTGAATTTTTCCACATACTCCTTTGTCTCCTCGACGGTCTTGTGCATCTTCCAGTTTGCTGCAATGATCAAGTTCATTATTCAACCTCCTACAATCTAGTATTTATCCAGCCCTTTCAACGCCGCTATCCCCGGCAGTTCTTTCCCTTCCAGAAATTCGAGGGTAGCCCCTCCCCCCGTGGATATGTAGTCGGCTTCCGCGGCAATGCCAAACCTCTCAAATGCAGCGGCAGTGTCTCCTCCACCGACCAGTAGATAGGCTTTGCTTTCCACTGCCGCCCTGGCTACCGCTTCCGTACCGCGGTCGAAAGGGCTCAACTCGAAGACCCCCAGCGGCCCATTCCATATTATCATTCCTGATGCGGCAACTATCTCGCTGAAACTCTCCATCGTGCCAGGGCCGATATCAACGGCTTTCCATCCTCCGGTTACGGAATCCGCCGCAACTGTCCGGAACGGTGCACCTGCGACCAGCTCTTCAACGATTACCAGGTCGTCAGGCAGGTAAACCCGTTTCCGCCCGGCCCTTATCTTTTTCAACAACTCCCTGGCACTCTCAATCCTGCCCTCTTCATAAAAAGAGGAAGCCATGTCGTACCCTTTGGCTCTTAAAAATGTATTGGCCATCCCCCCACCTATCAGAATATTGTCGGCCAACTCCAGGAACTTGTTGATAACCCCGATCTTGTCGGAGACCTTGGCCCCGCCAAAGATAGCTGTCAGGGGCCTTTCCGGGCGATCGAGGCATCTCCGGAGGGTGGTGATCTCTTTCTCCATGAGAAACCCGGCCACCGCCGGGAGATATCTGGTTATTCCCGTTGTAGAAACGTGGGCACGGTGTGCCGTCCCGAAAGCGTCATTCACGAATATATCCGCCAGGGCAGCTATCTTTTCGGCCAGCAACGGATCATTCTTTTCCTCGCCGGGCAAGAAACGCACATTCTCGAGTAGCAGGATCTCCCCGCCATCCAGGTTCCGGACAGATCTTTCCACTTCAGGCCCCACGGTGAAATCGATCTTCTTGACCTTCATCCCCAGAAGCTTCTCCAGACATCTGGCGACAGGGTCCATTCTCCATTCATCAACGACTTCACCCGCCGGCCTTCCCAGATGTGAGAGCAGGATGATCTTTGCTTTTTTTCCCAGAAGGTAACGAATGGTTGGCAACGATGCACGGATCCGTGCGTCATCGGCTACCACTCCCCCATCCAGTGGGACATTGTAATCGACTCTTACGAGTACTCTCTTCCGTTCCACGGACACATCCTTCAAGGTTAGCTTTTTCACCGCACCACCCCTTTTGCATCCCTTCCCGGTTGTTTTTTTCGCCCGGTGACAATCAAATTCCTTTCAGTGCCAACCCCGCTTTGAAGTTGTTCAACCGTTATTTTACCCATGAACCGTCATCTATCTTTCCCAAAATCAACAGGACTTATCTCCGCGCCCCGAAATATGGTCGGCTATCCTGTTCAACCTTTTAAGGCGGTAACTGATCCCCGACTTGCTCAGCGGAGGATTCATCATCTCCCCCAATTCTTTGAGGGAAGCCTCGGGATGTTCTATTCTCAAGATAGCAGCTTCCCTCAATCCGGTGGGCAACCTGTCCAGTCCTATACTCCGGGCAATAGCCTCGATGGCCTCTGTCTGTTTGCAGGAAGCCGCAACGATCTTGTTCAGGTTGGCCGTCTCGCAGTTCACCAGACGATTTGTATGGTTTCGCAAACTCTTGAAGACCCGCTGCTCCTCCATCTGCATCAAAGGGGAATAGGCCCTGATGAGTCTTAAAAAATCCAGTATTGATTCCGCATTTTTCAGATAAACGTAATAACCTTTTTCCCGGCGGCGCAACGAGGCGGTAATTTCAAATTCTTGCATCAGTTCGAGCATCTCGCGGGCGTAGATTTCATATTCAGAAAATATTTCCAGGTGGTAAGCGGCCCGCGGCGAATTGATCGATCCTCCGGCCATAAATGCCCCCCGCAGGTAACTTCCCCGGCAGCAACCGTTCCGCACCATCTGCGGATTGACCCGGGGCACCCCCAGCCACTGTCCCTGTTTCTTCATCCCCAGACATGAAAACAGTTTCTCCAGGACAGCCTCATCCAGGATGCGGATCACAAAATATGAACCCGCACATTTTTCCCTTTCATGGTACATTACCCCGGGGGCTGCATGGACCGTCTCCTTGATTGTTTTGAAAACATATCTGGTCAATGCGTTGCTGTCCAGCCTTATATTCAACATCGGTTTCCGCTCGTTGAGAGTGATATAACCACGCAGGTGGATTATGGCTCCCAATTCTGCACGGGTACAACATGGAAAAAGGGGCCTTGTACGACAGAGTTCACTTTTCACCTTCTGCGAAAAGGTCGTTATTTTCCCAGCCATGACACCAACCCTTTATTTGTCAATATCCCGATGTTCGATTGCCAGGGAACAACCTTCCTGCTGCAGAAAATGGAAGAGTTCATTGGCAATCGTCACCGAACGATGCCGTCCCCCCGTACAGCCAATCCCGATGATCAGGTGGCTCTTCCCCTCGCTGACATAATGTGGGATCAGAAACGTCAACATCTCCCCGAGTTTTTGCAAAAAAATCCTGGTGATCGGCCATTTGCACACATAATCCTTGACCGCCGTATCGTTGCCCGTCAAGGGTTTGAGGTGTTCAACATAATGGGGATTGGGCAGAAAGCGAACATCAAAAACCAGATCACAATCTGAAGGTATTGAATGTTTGTACCCGAAAGAAACAAGCGTCACCTGCAAGCTCTTCTCCCGCCGATTTTCAGCATAGAGGGAGATGATCCTGTCACGGAGTTCGTTGGGAGTCAGGAATGAAGTATCGATGATACTGGTAGCCTTACCCCTTATCTCACTCAGTATCTTGACCTCTTTGCCAATTGACTCCAGGATAGTGCTCTTCTTCAAAGGATGACGTCGCCGCGTCTCCTTGTATCTGCGCACCAGCACATCACTGGAAGACTCGAGAAACAGTATCTTGTAGCGGAAACCGTCCGCCTCCAGTTCGGCCAGGCTTTCAAAGAGGTGTGTGAAAAAGTCACGCCCACGAACATCACAGACGAGGGCAACCCGATTTACTTTCCCTTCCGATTGGAGGCACATCTCCGCAAATTTGGGAATCAGGAGCGGGGGAAGATTGTCCACACAGAAATAACCCAGATCCTCGAAACAATTCACCGCGCAGCTCTTTCCAGCCCCGGAAAGGCCGGTGATAAGAACGAATTGTATATCGTTCACCTTTCTTTCCCCCCGTTCAATATGATTTCAGGCGCAAAGCCCACATGCATACATACTGCAACACCAGCTTCCAGCCCTGTTTTTATCGAACCCCGTCAGCCACATGCGCTTTGAAAATTTTCCCCGCTTGCCGTAATCCGATGGGCCAGCCAACGGGATAGAGATCGGCCCCATTCATACTCATGCAGTGCCGCCTCTGCCTTTCCTTCTCCAGGAGCCATCAGAAAGCCTTCTGATACCATTGTTCCTTCATGCAACGGCGTTTCTCCACATAATCAACAACCCGGGCAGCATCCATATTGATAATCTGTCCCCCGGGTACCCCGGCTTCTTTCAACAATTCCAGGGCACTGTCCAGACAGCCAACATCTTCGGAAAAATGGGCATCGCTATTGGCTGCCACCAGACAGCCCTGTGCTCTCGCCAGGGTTGCAATCCGCAGGCAATTTTCCCGGCTTCCGGGACGTACCGCAAATGAATTGTTGTTGATCTCGATCAGCTTGCGTTCTTCCCCCGCTTTCAGAACCAACTCTTCGGCATCGATGGCAAATTCCGGGTTGCCCGGATGCACGACCCCGTCCACCAGGGGATTGTCCAGCGCTTTAACCAGGGCCCCGGTATTTTCGGCACGGCTGCCGGGCCGGATACAGGGTTGATGCAAACCTGCCCAGACCAGATCCAGCCTCCGAAGGTAAAAAACAGAGAGGTCAAGCTCCCCATCAAAGTTGATGATGTTGGCCTCCACGCCGGAAAGAACCCGAACTCCCTCTATATTTTGCGGCAGTACTTGCAGGTTCCCGAAATAGTAACGGTGAGGCCCCCCGGGCATGGCCGGCCCGTGATCGGTGATAGCCACCAGTTGCAGCCCTTTCCGCGCCGCCACGGCGCATATCTCGTTCACGGTGCTGTATGCATGCCCACTGGCCACCGTATGAACATGCAGATCCGCATCAATTTTCATTTCTGCCAACTGCCTGTCTCCCCCTGGCCACAACCGGTCAGATAATATAATTCTCTATCGCTTCCGCTACCCCGTCCTCGACGTTGGATCCGGTAACCAGATCGGCCACCTCCTTGATCACGGGCGGCGCATTATCGACCACGACCCCCAGGCCAACATACTCGAGCATGTCTATATCATTGTAACTATTGCCAAAAGCCGCTATCTCCTCGGCTTTTATCCCCATCTTTCCTGCCAGGAATTCCAGGGCCTGCCCCTTGGTTGCCCTCGGGTGTGTAACTTCCAGGAAATAGCCGAGTGATTTGGTTACCACCAGGCGGCGCCCATATTTTTCTTGCAGGAATGATTCCATCCGCGCCAGATTGCCATCGAAATCGATGATTGACAGTTTTGTCGGGCTTGTACCGGTATTTTCCAGGTATCTGTGCAAGCTGCCCACCGGTTTAACTTCCACGGCGGCGATTTTCTGGTAAAGGCGCGAGAACTGACCCTCTTCCTTGATATGAACCTGGTCATCCGCATAGAGATTGACATGATAACCAAATTCCTCCGCTGCCTCCACGATCGGCAGGGCCATCTCGTAATCGATGGGATAATGATAAAGATCCTCCCCTGTTTCAACCGCCCTGACCATCGCTCCGTGATAGACGATCACCGGCTCCCTGATTTTCAACCGCTTGATGTAAGGCAAGCTGGACCTGAACATCCTCCCCGTAGCTATCGTCGCCTTGATCCCTCTGTCCTGTGCTTTCTTTATCGCCGAAAGATTCCTTTCGGATATCTCGAAATTCTGACCCAGGAGGGTCTCATCCAGATCCATTACTATGAGACGATAAGCCATACCCAAACCCCCAGTTTCATTCATGATTCAATTAATTATATCATATCGTTTCACTGCCGATGCAGGAAATCATAAACTGCCCGGGAGAGTTCCTTGCCGAAACCCTTGACCCTGCGGATCTCTTCCGGTGAAGCCTTCAGCAAAGCTCCCATCCCCCCGAAATGGCGAAGAAGTTCCGCTTTCCGTTTTTTGCCGATGCCCGGAATACGGTCCAGGGAGGAAAGCAGGGCCTCCTTGCCCCGGACCCGGCGATGGTAGGCCAGTGCAAAACGGTGGGCCTCGTCTCTGATCTTGCGCAGCAAGTTCACCGCCGGGTTTTGAAGGGGAAGGTGCAGCGGTTCTTTTTCCTCGGGAAGGTAGATTTCTTCTTTTTTTTCTGCAAGGGCAATGGCGGACACATCACCCCACCCTTTCTCCCGCAAAATACCCGTCAAGACATTCAGCTGGGCTGCTCCCCCATCCACCATGATCAGATCCGGTCGTGGCATCTCCCCATGTTCCATCCTGCGCCGCAATACCTCCCTCAAGGATCTACAATCGTCACCCCCGTATTCACCGCGCAAACGGAAACGCCGATAACCATTTTTGAAAGGCGCCCCCTCCTGGAATACAACCATTGAACCGACAGCTCCACCACCCTGCAAGTGTGAAATATCGTAACCCTCCAGCCGCGACAGGTTTTCCCGTTGCACTATTTTGCCCAATGCAGCCAGGGACCGCCGCCTTTCCTCCTCCCTCTCCGGCCGTACGCCTTTCCGGGCTTTCTCCCTGGCAAGAAGATACCCCTCGTGAACGCATCTTTCCAGTAGATCCCGGCGGAAACCGCGCCGGGGAAGGACTATTTTTACTTTCAGATCGTATATCCGGTGAAGCCATTGTTCCAGAAGTTCCATATCGTCGGGCCGGTGCGAAACGATGATCTCCGCGGGCAGAAGCACCCCACGGCTGTAATAATTTTTGATGAACCCGCCCATTATTTCCGCTTCGGGCATCCCCCCGGCCCCCTTCAACACGAAATGTTCACGCTCCTTCATACGCCCCTCACGGATACGGAACATGTAAACCGAAATCGTGGATGCCGGCTCTGCCCCCGCTGCCTCTTCCATATTTATCAGAGCCAGGATATCATAATCGCCCGAAGGCAGAGCCAGCACTTTCTGATTGTCGAGAGCCCGGCGCAGGTCATGGAGGCGGTCACGATGGACCATGGCCGTCTCGAAATCCAACCTGGCGGCGGCATCGTGCATCTGCGCCTCGATCCTTCCCAGCAGATCGCCCTGCTTCCCCTCCATGAAAAGAATGACCTGGTTGACCAGAGCCCGATATTCTTCGGGGGGTACAGCTTCGTTCCCACGGCAAGGGCCGAGGCAACGTTTCATCTGGTAATTCAAACAGGGGCGGCCTCGTTCAGTCCCATCCAGGTCCTGGCGGCAACTGCGCAGAGGAAATATTTTATCCAGAAAACGCAACGTACGGCGAAGGGCGCGGGCTTCGGTATAAGGGCCGAAATAGATGGGCTCATATGCGCCATGCCGCTTCTCGTCTTCCAGGGGTAATCTTACCATTTCCAACCGCGGGTAAAGCTCCGGTGTAATCCGGGCGTAGGGGTAAGACTTGTCGTCCTTCAGGCTGATATTGTAGCGGGGCTGGTACTCCTTGATAATCTGATTTTCCGTGATCAGGGCCTCCATCTCCGTGGAAGTCAAGATGTAATCGATCTCCTCTATCCGGGAAACAAGCAGTTGCTGACGGGCACCGATGTTGCGCCTGAAGTACGAATTTACCCTGGCACGGAGATTCCGTGCCTTGCCCACGTAAATCACCCGGCCCGCCCTGTCCTTCATCAGATAGACGCCGGGAAGGGTGGGGAACTGTTTTATCTTCTCGAGCAGCGGGAGCCTCGCCGCCTGCCGTTCATCGCTCACGGTCGATCACCCGCCTGTCCATCGACCCCGGGGATGAAGAAGTTTCACCCGCATAAAGGACCCGGCGCAGGTAACGCCCGGTATGAGAATGATCCAGGTCGGCTACTTCCTCGGGGGTCCCCTCGGCCACGATCTCTCCCCCCTCGGCGCCTCCTTCCGGGCCAAGGTCAATCAGATGATCCGCCCTTTTGATTACTTCCATGTTATGCTCGATTACCACCACGGTATTGCCGGAATCGACCAGCTTTTCAAGGACCATCAACAATTTGCGTATATCATCGATATGCAACCCCGTGGTGGGCTCATCAAGAATATAGATGGTACGGCCATTGCTGCGGCGGGAAAGCTCCGTGGCCAGTTTGACCCTCTGTGCCTCGCCCCCGGAAAGAGTCGTGGCCGGCTGCCCCAGACGGATATACCCCAGTCCAACATCATCAAGCGATTGCAATCGGCGCTGCACACGGGGTATTGTCTTGAAAAGTTCCAGAGCCTCCTCCACGGTCAAGTTGAGAACATCGGCAATGTTGTGGCCTTTGAAATATACCTCCAGGGTCTCGCGGTTGTATCTCTTCCCGCGGCATACTTCACAGGGAACATAGACATCGGGCAAAAAATGCATCTCGATTTTCAGGATCCCATCACCGCGGCATGCTTCGCAGCGGCCCCCCTGGACATTGAAACTGAATCGGCCGGGACGGTATCCCCTCACCCGGGATTCAGGCATCTGGGAGAATAAGGTACGAACCCCATCGAACAACCCCGTGTAGGTAGCCGGGTTTGAGCGCGGCGTCCTTCCGATAGGCGATTGATCTATTTCTACCACTTTGTCCAGATGTTCCAGGCCCAGCAGGTTGTCATGCTCTGCCCCGCGCTCCCTGGCGTGGTGCAATCGCCGTGCCAGTTCGCGTGCCAGGATATCGTTGATGAGCGTACTCTTCCCCGAGCCCGACACGCCGGTTACACAGGTAAACAAACCGAGGGGAATCCTCACATTTATATTTTTCAGATTGTGGGCCCGGGCACCCTCCACAACCAGCCACCGGCCATCCTTGTCGCGGCGGCTTCCGGGCACCTCGATGCGGCTTCTCCCGGCCAGATAATCCCCGGTTACCGAACGCGGTGTCTCCATGATCTTTTTCAGCGGCCCCGCAGCCACGATTTCCCCCCCGTCCGCACCCGCTCCCGGTCCTATATCGACGACATGGTCAGCCGTCCTGATCGTCTCTTCATCGTGCTCCACTATTATGACCGTGTTATCCAGATCTCGCAGATCCATGAGTGTCTGCAACAGGCGCATGTTGTCACGCTGGTGCAGGCCGATACTGGGTTCGTCAAGGATATAGATCACCCCCGTCAATCCAGAACCTATCTGCGTGGCCAGGCGTATCCTCTGCGCCTCACCCCCGGAAAGGGTAGCCGCCGCCCGGTCCAGATTTAGATAATCAAGCCCGACATTGCGCAGGAAATTCAACCGGGAAGTGATCTCCTTCAACACCTGACGCGCAATTTTCGCCTCCCTCTCATCAAGAACCAGTGATCTGAAAAAGGCATCCGCTTCATTGACCGCACAGGCAGCAACCTCGGAGATATTCTTTCCATTTATGGTTACTGCCAAACTTGATTCTTTCAGGCGCCTTCCCCCGCAACCGGGGCAAAGGTGGGTGCTCATGTACTGGCCGAGTTCCTCCCGGATCTCTTCGGAAGTGGTCTCCCGGTAACGTGTGGAAAGAATGTTGATGACCCCCTGGAAGGCCATGCGGTAATTCCTGGTCCGCCCGTAGGTATTCACATAGCGGAAACTGATCGGCTCCGCGGAACCGTACAATATGATCTCCCTCTCCTCGTCGGAGAGTGAACTGAAAGGTGTATTCTCGTCTATATTGAAATGGTGCATCGCCGCTTTTAGAAGCCGCGAATAATATCGTGATCCCCAGTTCCACGGGTGCAGCGCCCCTTCGGCGACGGTGAGTTCCTCGTTGGGTACCACCTTTTCGGGATCAAATTCCATCTTCACACCCAGGCCGCTGCATTCGGGGCAAGCCCCGTACGGGCTGTTGAAAGAAAATGCCCGCGGGCTGATCTCCTCGAAACTGAAACCGCAGTCAACACAGGCAAACTTCTCGTGATAAAGACTCTCCTCCCCTCCGACCACCTGGACCTTGACCAGTCCATCGGAGAGTTTGAGTGCCGTCTCCAGGGAATCGGCCAGTCGTGTCTCGATCCCCTTGCGCATGACAATCCGGTCAACAACCACATCGATGGTATGGCGCTTGTTCCTGTCCAGAACAATATCTTCTTCCAGATCTTTTATCTCACCGTTGATCCTGACCCGCACGTACCCCTTGCGCCGCACATCCTCGAGTAGCTGCGCGTACTCGCCCTTTTTGCTGCGCACCAGTGGCGCCAATATCTGCAGCTTGGTCCCCTCCTCCATATGATCAAGAAGCTGATCGACAATCTGCTCCACGGTCTGGGGAGTGATTGGTTTATGACAATGCGGGCAGTGAGGCCTGCCGATGCGGGCGTACAGCAACCGCATGAAATCGTACAACTCGGTAACCGTTCCCACAGTCGAACGCGGGTTGCGCGATGCCGCCTTCTGGTCGATGGAGATGGATGGCGAGAGGCCTTCCAGAAGATCGACATCCGGCTTGTTGAGCTGCCCCAGAAATTGGCGGGCATAGGCGGATAGAGATTCGACATACCGCCTCTGTCCCTCCGCATAGATCGTATCAAATGCCAGAGATGATTTTCCCGAACCGCTCACCCCCGTGAACACGATCAATTTGTTACGGGGCAGGTCCAGATCTATGTTTTTCAAGTTGTGTTCCCGGGCTCCCCTGATGATAATCTTTCTGTTGTTCAACCCAGTATCGCTCCTTCCTCCAGCTCGAAAATCAAATCCCTGATCTCGGCTGCCTTTTCAAACTCGAGATCGCGGGCAGCCGTGTTCATCTTCCGGCGTAGATCTTTTATCAGTTGTTTTCTGTTGCCGGATTTCAGTTCGTCCCTGGTCGGCAGATAGGCGAGGCCCCCTTCCGTTTCGGCCAGGTGCGTGGCTTCAATGAGCCCATGTACCGCCTTCTTGATGGTCCGGGGTTTGATCCCGTATTTGCGGTTATGGTTCTCCTGTATTTTCCGGCGCCGCTCTGTCTCTGCAATCGCTCTTTCCATCGAAGCGGTGATCTCCCGCGCGTACATGATTACCTGCCCGTCAATATTTCGCGCCGCCCTCCCGAAAGTCTGGACCAGGGATCGTTCCGACCTGAGAAAACCTTCTTTATCGGCATCCAGTATGGCTACCAGTGACACTTCCGGCAGGTCCAGCCCCTCCCGCAGCAGGTTGATACCGATCAGGACATCGAACTCCCCCATTCTGAGCCCCCTGATGATCTCCATCCTCTCCAGAGCATTTATCTCCGAATGCATATAACGAACCCGCAGCTTCAGATCACTGTAATAGTCAGCCAGATCCTCGGCCATTCTCTTGGTCAGGGTCGTTACCAGTACCCGTTCATGACGTTGGACTCTTTTCTTTATCTCCCCGTACAGATCATCAACCTGCCCGTCAACGGGGCGAACCTCCACTTGCGGATCGACCAGGCCGGTGGGGCGGATGATCTGCTCCACGATCTGCGTACTTTCCTGAAGCTCGAAAGGGCCGGGCGTGGCCGACACGAAGATAGCCTGACCGACCAGGTTTTCAAACTCATCAAATTGAAGGGGACGGTTGTCCAGAGCCGAGGGCAGCCGGAATCCATGTTCCACGAGGGTTTTCTTCCGTGAATAGTCACCGGCAAACATCCCCCTGATCTGGGGTATGGAGATATGCGATTCATCGATAAACAAAAGAAAATCCGGCGGGAAATAGTCCATCAGGGTATTTGGCCTGCTCCCCGGAGGGCGCCCGTCAAGATGCCGTGAGTAATTCTCGACACCACTGCAGTAACCGGCCTCCATCATCATCTCCAGATCGAAGAGCGTACGCTGCTGGATCCGTTGCGCCTCCAGAAAAAGTTCCTTTTCCCGGTAATAGGCCAGCCTCTCCTGCAATTCTTCCTCGATGGACCCTACTGCCGCCTTCATCCTGTCACGGGAAGTCACGTAATGGCTGGCCGGAAAGATAGCCACGTGATCGCGTTCGCCAAGCACACGCCCGGTAAGGATGTCCACCTCACGAAGGCGCTCGATCTCATCGCCGAACAACTCAATCCTGATCGCCGCCTCCTGAAAAGAAGCCGGAATTATTTCGATGACATCCCCACGGACACGGAAACTGCCCCGCTGAAAATCCAGATCATTGCGAATGTACTGGTTTTCCACCAGGCGCCGCAATATTTCCTCACGGCTTCCAGACATCCCGCGCCGCAAGGAGATGACGTGATCGCGATATTCGGCAGGTGAACCGAGTCCGTATATGCAAGAAACGCTGGCCACGACGATAACATCCCTTCTTTCCAGTACCGCAGCGGTAGCCGAATGTCTGAGCTTGTCGATCTCCTCGTTGATCGAAGAATCTTTCTCGATGTAGGTGTCGGTCTGCGGTATATAAGCCT
Source organism: Bacillota bacterium (assembly GCA_012518215.1). Lineage (NCBI taxonomy): Bacteria > Bacillati > Bacillota > Bacillota bacterium. Next base: position 22,963 of record JAAYSV010000020.1, on the reverse strand, counting down.
CGGGCTGATAATAATCATAATAACTGATAAAAAATTCCACGGCATTGTCGGGAAAATAAACCTTGAATTCACTGCAGAGCTGGGCAGCCAATGTCTTGTTGGGAGCCATCACCAGGGTCGGACGTTGTACCTTCTGGATGATGTTGGCCATCGTGAAAGTTTTTCCCGAACCGGTAACCCCCAGCAGTGTCTGGTATCGATCGCCGTTCTGCAAACCCAGGGCCAATTCGGCCACGGCCCGAGGTTGATCACCGCTGGGCAGGTAATCAGATTTGAGCTTGAAAGTTCCCTTCACCCCGGACAAATCCCCCTTCTTCCATCACCTGTCTATCCATCCCCTGATTATAACATAAAAACGCCAAAAATATTAACCACCCTGCTGCGAGCAAAATCAACTCCGCTACCATTTTCAGGTCGGGACAACCGGTTCCATGGCTTCGCCAAAAAATAATAGATAGTGCGATGTAACCCGGACGGTACAGCGTACCTTGATTCCAACAGGGGAAGGCTATCCTTGCAGGGAAGGGCAAGAAGCGATTGTAAACGCTTTGTTCCCATGGCGACAACGGGGAAAAGAGAAATCGTGAGCGTGGATGGGCAACGGCGGGTGAATGAATGCCATGGCCGACGAAGACGGGGAAACATGAACGGGACTGACGATGTGATGTCGCAGCCGGATGTTCACGGAAGGTGAAGGGCATTGCTATTTTTTGCGGAGGTCATCCAGGGTGTAAATCTCTTTTTGGGGAAGTGTCCGGGCCTTGCCCGGCAGATTCAAATCATCATTGACACTGTTGAGAATCTTCCTGGCCTGGTCAAGAAAGCTCAGGCTTTGCGCCAGGAGAAGATTGACCATCTTCATTTTCTCTTTTTGAATATCCAGGAACAGGCTCCCCGTATCCTTGGAAGGCATTACCAATCCCTCCATTCTTGAAGCTGATACCTTTATCTTTTACCAATGGGAAGCCAATTTATACCTGCGCCCTCGCGCCCAGGGAGAGCACGGCAATACCCACCACCAGAAACACCGCCGCGGATATGAAACGCAGCCACCTGTCGGGAAGCCGCGAAAGAAAGCGAGCCCCGAAGAATATGGCAATCAGGTGATTGGCCAGCATGGCCAGGATGGCACCGGCCAGAACCACCAGGGGACGGCCAAAACTGGCAGCCAGAAGCATCGCCGTGATCTGGGTTTTGTCGCCAAGTTCCGAGATAAAGATAAGCCCCACGGCGGGCCAGAATCCCGACTTCTTTTCGGTGGCGTGATCAACCGAACGTACGGGCACCAGGGCAGTCCACAACCCGATACAGATAAAGAATGCCCCGGAGAAGATGATGATAACTTCCAGGGGAATGTACCTGTAGATAACCCCGCCGGCCCCGACGGCCATAGCCTGGACAGCGGCCAGGCCCACCATCACCCCGGCCAGAACCTGCAATGGTGGATAGCGACAGGCCAGATTCATGGAGATAAGCTGGGTCTTGTCTCCAAATTCCGCCAGAAAGATGCTTGTAAATGAAGTGAAAAAAACAGCCAACATCGACACCATTCCTCCACATTTCCATTACCCCCGGCAGCAAAAAATACGGTCAGTTCATTTTCTTTCCCTTGAAAAATATTTTCTGATCTTCTGCACCAGTTTTGGTTTTCGAGCTTCCATGAAAATGGTGGTACGGGTATCGGGTACCGGTATCAAACCCCACCGTGGAGATGCCCGGCCGGGGCGGGTTCCTTCCACTCTGTCTTTTTTCAGAACGACGGTAATGACTCGTGATTCCCTTCTCACCGTAAGATGCACCAGAAAATAACTTTCATCGATAAGCCGTATCAGGTGTCGGCTGTCTTCCACCCTCTCCCCGTTTACCTCCTCGATAATATCCTCTGTAAGCAATCCCGCCCTGGATGCCGCCGAACCGGGATAGACAGCCAGCACCATCGTTCCCCTTTCCGGCAAGCTGAAACGCGCCGTCCTGAAAAACTCCAGACGATGCCCCAGGAAAACCACGAGTTCATGGCCGAGCGGTGCAAACAGGCAAGCAGGTACAATAAATGCCGGAAAATATTCGGCGGCCAGGGCCATGGCCATCAGGGCAACACTGTAGACACCCAGAAGACGGCCGGAGACGATGCTCTTCTCCCGGGGGGTCGAGGAGATGGTCAGATCGGCGTAGCCCAGCCCGGCCATTACCGGAATGAGCAAAAACAGGAGAGTTTCCGCCATCCCCGGTTCTATCCCTGCACTCAATATGGGCCACCAGTCGGGCATCTGAATCGAATTGCTCATCAGTTCCGAGGTGTCCGGTTGCAGGCTGGCAACCATGCCCACCAGGGGGACGGGCCAGAAACGCTGCAAAGAAAACCCCCCCACGACCTGTCCCGAGGGCGCTTTGAAATACACGGGGCTGTTGCCCCAATGGCCCCCTATGTAGATCAGCAGGGATTCTACCAGATGCAGGACACCAACGAGGATGAGCAGACCGGTCAGATTGATCTCCAGCAAGGAGGACACGAAAGCATTATCTGTGAATAAAGCAAAGTGACGGGTAATGAAATCGGCTATCAGCACCCCGACCGATACGATTCCCCCCGCATAGGCAAAACACAGAAAGCGAGGGTTGACCAACAACAGCAGGATCGCCACCGGCCAGATATATTCGATACCGATACTGTCGAGAGAAAGCCCCAGCACCAGCAGCACTACGCTGGCCAGAAACCCGCCCCCGCAACCCAGAAGCAGGGACCTCGCAACCTGTTCCCATATATTGTTCAAAGGCCTGCCAAAAAGGCGTTCCTCCATCCTGGCCGTGCGGCGATATTGAAAATAGACAATGACCATGACCAGCCAGAAAAGAGGATTGAACAAAAAATAAAAGAAAGTCCTGATCAACATCATGATTACATCCCCGAAAGGAAACATCAGCCCCGACTCCTGTCTTTTACGATCTGTACCGCTTTTTCAAACTGGCTATCTCTGTCTTTAATAACTTTATCCAGATCCCGGCGCAAATAGACCCACGTGGTATCATCAAATTTTCCGTGCGGGGAGAGGTCATGCCCCCGTTGAAACTTTTTCAATTCCTCCTCGGTAGCCCCGTCAAAGAAGCCGGACAATTTTATTTTGTAACCCAGAGTAACGAGCATCTCCTGCAGCAGATAAACCGAGGTGCCAAAATCCCCTTTTTCAAGTTTGCCGGGCGGCAGATGATAATAGTATTGGTAAATGGGTGGCAGATCGACATCAAAATCGGGCGTCAACCCCTCGCCGTGCAGGTCAAACCCGGAGGGAGTCACATATTTGGCCACCGTGTAGCGCAAGCCCTGCCCTTCCTCGAATGTTTCGAAGTTCTGAACAGTAGCCTTCCCGTAGGTCGGTTTTCCCACCAGAAGCGCCGCCTCGCGGTCCTTCAACGCACCGGCGATGATTTCTGCACCGCTTGCTGAACCGCTATTGATCAGCACAACCATCGGATAGCCCCTCGGCTCCGCATCGGAATAATAAATTTCTTTGACTGTCCCATCCCTTTCCACGATCCGGACGATCTCTCCCTCGGGAACCAGCACTCGTGCAATTTTCAGTGCTTCCATGAAGAGCCCCCCGGGATTGTCGCGCAGATCAAGAACCAGCCCTCGCAACCCATGCGCCTCGAATTTTTCCAGCATGGTTACAAACTCATGTCCGGTACCCCCGTCAAACTGACTGACCCTGATGCAGGCGATATCGTTATCCACCAGTTCGCCCGTAACCGTCCGGAAAGATATCTCTTCCCGTTCCATGGAAAACTCGATCTCTTTCTCGGATCCGGGCCGTTCGATCCCGATGACAATTTTTGACCCTGCCCTGCCACGTATAAGTTGTACAACCTTATCAACATCCCTGTTTTTGATGTCAATCTGATCAACATGGCGGATACGGTCACCCGGGTGTACCCCGGCCTTCAGAGCGGGGGACTCCGGCAGAACCTCCACCACCGTGATCCCCTCCCCCGTGTCCACGATACGCACTCCCACGCCCCCGAAAGAACCCTTCAGCAAGGAGAGGAGATCCTCTGTTTCCTCGTGGCCCAGAAAGGTAGTCTGGGGATCATTCAGCGCTCCGAGCATCCCCTCGATCGCTCCCTCAAGCAGTTCTTGCTGATCAAGTTCATCGATGTACCCCTCTTCCAGGATACCTACGATCCTGAACAACAAGCCATATTCGCTGTATTTTTCGTTGCCTTGCAGGGACCCGTCCGTTTCCACCGGACGTGTTGATTCTTGCCTACCAACAACCTTGTAGGTTACAAAGTTGCTGATGAGTAGCAGCGCCACCAGAAAAAGCACCGTATAAAAAAACCTGTTCTCTTTCAATTCGCAACACCGCCTGCTGTTGTACCCTGATAATTTAAAAAAAAGCCGGATCCTTGCTGAGTGTCTTCCCGATAACTCAATCGATCCGGTTTCCAACCAATATTGTCTGCCCCCGGCCGGAACAAACCCAAATCATAGGTAACCGTATGGATCCACCGGCACACCATCAATCCGCACCTCGAAATGCAAATGCACCCCGAAGCTATGGCCAGTATTTCCGGCCTTCCCGAGCGGGTCACCCCGGTTAACAGTCTGCCCCAACCTTACGCTGATGGAACTTAAATGTGCGTAGAGCGTGGTCATCCCCCCGCCATGGTTAACCATAACATAATTCCCGTACCCTTGCGAGCTGTGCACTACCTTGAACACCTCACCGCTTTCCGCTGCCAGAATGCGATTGGGCTGTCCGCCGGTTCCTATATCTATCCCCGTATGAGGCACTCCCCAGCGCATACCGAAAGGCGAGGTAAGATATGAATGACCCTCCACCGGCCAGAGCAGCGCTCCCGAGGGGCGTTGCCCCCCGCTGATGTTCATCCGCCTTATTTCATCTTCAATTTTTTTACTTGCTTCTTCAAGATCAGAAAGATGCTGGACTATCTTCTGTATTTCCTTGTTAAGTTCATTAAGAACACGGGAACGGGCTGCCACATTGCGGTCAGCTTCTTCCTTCTTGTCAGCCACCGAGCGGCGGGTGACCTCCAGTTCACCTTTTTTCTCCTCCAGTTCTTCTTTCTTGGCCGTGATGACCGCTTTTTCCTCCTCGACTTTCTCGATAAGCATCAGATCGTTATCGGCCAGGACCTTCAGATAATAAAACCTGGTCAACATGTCGGCAAAGGATGAAGACTCCAGCAAAGCCTCCAGATAGCTGATATTGCCCCGTTTGTAAATTACACGCAAGCGTTTGACAAGTAAGCCTTCCTGGTACTTCAGCCTTTTTTCGGCCTCTCTCAAATCATTTTCGGTGATCTTGATGTCTTTTTCCGTCGTACGGATCTCCCGGTTCAGCCTGCTCAATTCTATCCTGATCTGGCGCAACTCCCGGTCCAGATCATTCAGTTCTTCCTTGAGTTCCTCTTCCCGGCTCCGCTTGGCTTTGAGTTTCTCCTCCTGCGCCGCCTTCTGCGACTCGATCTTCTCCTGTTCCTGCCGGGCTTCACCGATACTTTTGTATTCATTGGCCCATACCGACGAAACCAGCAAACAGGTGGCCAGAATCATGACCAGCAAGATTACCACCGCTTTTGTACCTGTGCGGTTCAATCTGTAGTTCCATCCGGATCCGGTCATCCCCTGTCACCTCCTGCCAAACATCCCTACACCTTCAAGTAACGTCGAATAGACAACACACTGCCCACGATCCCCAGCCCGATGCCCATGGGAAAAACCAACCTGGCAACTTCGTTCATGGCCGTATGAAAAGGGACCATCGGCAAAAACGCAAGTTCGGTTTCGATACCCTCCAGAAGCAACTGGTAACCAAAATAAAGGCAGATCAAGGGTATTATCGTGCCCAGCAACCCCAGAAACAAACCTTCAAAAACAAACGGCAACCGGATAAACGAATCCGTGGCCCCCACATATTTCATGATCATGATCTCTTCGCTGCGCAACATCACCGTCATGCGTATGCTGTGAGAGATCAGGAATGTGGCCGTTACCGCCAGCAGAATCATCAAGGTCAACGCCGCGTACTGCAAGGCCCTGGTGAACTTGGTCAGCTTCTCGACCATCTCCTGATGGCAGACAATGTCTTCTATTGCCGATATTTTTTCCAGGTCCTTGATCAAGGCGGAAACCATCTCCGGCTTCCAGACCCTGATGATGTAGGAATCCTGTAGCGGATTCTCTTCGATGCCCTCCACATATTCCGGGCCGAGCATGTCTTTAAGTTCTTCGAGGGCTACCTCCTTGGTAACATAATCGGCCTCCCTGATCAACTCGTGTTCATCAAGGCTATTCTTCAGATTTCTTCTTTCAAGAGCAGAGGCATCGTCGTCGATAAAAACGACGATCTCGATCTGCTCCAGCAGGGTGCCCGACCAGTGTTCCACGTTCATGTTCAATAGAACAAAAATTCCGAATATCAACAGGGCTATGGCCACAACACCGATGGACGCCAGGCTCATCCATCCATTCCTGAACAAACCCTTGATAGCCTCACTGATAAAGTAGTAAATATTTCTAAGGAGCACGTAGATAGGCCCCCCTTGCCTCGTCGCCGATGACAATGCTTTTGTCAAGGTAGACTACCCTTTTTTGCAGCCTGTCAACGGCATCCCGATCATGAGTGGCAACGATAATCGTCGTTCCGTAACTGTTGATACTGCGCAATAAATTCATCAATTCGGCGGAATTGTCGGGGTCGAGATTGCCCGTGGGTTCATCGGCAAGGATCATCGATGGCTTGTTCACTATGGCACGGGCCAGGCCTACTCTCTGCTGTTCACCTCCTGAAAGATCCGTAACCAGAGACTTTCTTTTATGTTCCAGTCCCACAAGATCAAGCGCCAGGGGCACTCTCTTGTTGATTTCCCGGCCGGACACACCCGTTACCCGCATGGCAAAAGCTACATTTTCAAATACCGTTTTTCCTTCCAGCAGGCGAAAATCCTGGAAGACCATTCCCACGTTCCGTCTCAGCATTGAAACCTGGCTACGGCGCAAGCGGCTTATATTACGTCCAAAAACCTTCAGAATACCGGCTGTGGGCTGGATTTCCCTGATGATCAATTTCAACAAGGTTGATTTACCGGCGCCGCTCGGCCCGACGATAAAAACAAATTCCCCCCTGTTTATCGTCAAGTTCACCTGTGATAGTGCTGTTTTTCCGTTATATTTCTTTGTTAAATTGTAAGCCTCTATCATTGATCAGCAAACCCTCTGTGCAGAATGTTTCACTCCCCAGGGAACTACCTCCGGAAACAAATGGGCCATTGTACTCTAGCATATTCGACAATTTAAAATCCGATTCCTCCAAAATATATGAAGTTTTGTTAACACCCAACAATATTTGCATAATGATCGGGAACCAACGGAAGAACGCGATCATCCTTCTTCCTTGCTTATCCAGGGCATCATATCGCGGAGTTCCCGCCCTACCTTTTCCAGCAAATGGCGGCTTTCAATATCCCTCAGCATCTGGAACATGGGCAATCCGGCCTGATTTTCCAGGATCCATTCGCGAGCGAATGCACCGGATTGGATTTCCTGAAGAATCTTGCGCATCTCTTCTTTCCGGCCTTCATCGATGATGCGCGGACCGCGAGTAAGGTCTCCATACTCGGCTGTATCGCTGACCGAATATCTCATCCGGGAAATTCCCCCTTCATAGATCAGATCCACGATCAATTTGAGCTCATGCAGACACTCGAAATAGGCCACCTCGGGCTGATAACCGGCTTCAACCAGCATATCAAAAGAGGCCTTTATCAACGCCGTAACCCCGCCGCAGAGAACCACCTGCTCCCCGAAAAGATCCGTCTCCGTCTCTTCCTGGAATGTGGTCTCGATAACCCCGGCTCGCGTGGAGCCGATCCCCTTGGCATAGGCCAGAGCCAGGGGTTTGGTTTTACCGCTGTAATCCTGATGAACCGCCAGGAGGGCCGGCACACCCCTGCCTTCCTCGTACATTCTCCTCAGCAGGTGGCCGGGGCTCTTGGGGGCAATCATGAAAACATCGACCTCCCCGGAAGGAATGATCTGCCGGTAAAGGATATTGAAACCATGTGAAAAGCCCAGCGCCTTGCCCGCTTTCAGATGGGGTTTCACCTCACGGCGATAAACGGCAGGCTGGATGCTGTCCGGAATCAGAAACATGATGATATCGGCTTCTTCCGCGGCCTCGGAGACTGTCCTGACCTCCAACCCGGCGTCTGCAGCCTTCTTGCGGCTGCTACTTTCTTTGTACAATCCCACGACCACATCCACCCCGCTATCCTTGAGATTGAGTGCCTGTGCATGCCCCTGGCTGCCGTAACCCAGGATAGCTATTTTTTTCCCTTCCAGCATCCCCAGATCAGCATCCTGTTCGTAATAAGCTTTGACCATCATAAATACCTCCTGTTGTACATAGATTTTAACCCCATTATCACTTTTTGGTACTCATCTAATTTTCTATAAAACTTTACCGGTTTCCTGCTTCAGATATTCCTTTTCCTTGAAACCCTCCCCGATCGTCTCCCCGGCGTTGCCGATGATCACGAATGCCCCCGGGTCGCTCTCGTAAACAATATTTTTCAGGCGGGCCACCTGGGGACGGGTTACAACACAGAAGATCATCTCCCTTTTTTCCCCTGTGAAGCCGCCCTCGCCCTCCAGAAAAGTTACCCCGCGTTTCAGGTCTTCAAAAATCTTGCGGGTAATCATCTCCTTCTCCTTCGTGATCACCAGCGCCACCTTGACCAGGCTGAAACCATCCTGGAGAAGATCAACAAACCAGCTGCTCACAAATAAAGAAATGGTTGCATACATGGCAGTCTCCACACCGAAAACCAGGGCGGCCAGAACGATGATGAGCAGATCGGTTCCCAGCAGGCCTTGACCGAGGGATATACCCTTGACCCGGTTGAGCAGAAGTGAAGCCAGCGCGGTCCCCCCGGTGGATCCGCCAACCCCGAAAACAATCCACATGCCGAACCCGAGAAGAATTCCCCCGTAAATGGAAGCAAGCAGCAGATCGGAGGTGAACGTGGGCAGAAAAAGAAACAGTTCGGAGAACAAAGAGAACAGGATCATGCCGAGGAAGCTATTCTGTATCATTTTACGCCCCAGCAGAAAATAGGAAGAGACGAACAGAGGAATATTGGTCAGGAATATGGTCAGCCCCACGGGCACATTCCACAGGTGAAATAAAATCACGGCCAACCCGCTGGTTCCGCCGGCAGCCAGGCGGTTGGGTACAAGAAGCATATTCAGGCTCACGGCCATGATCGCTGTCCCCGCTATCAAACCGGCTATTTCCAGCAATATTCTTTTCCAACGCCGCCTGGGTTTCTTCATACCATCCCGCCGTTAAACATCTTTGGTATAGTATCTGTAATTTGGTATGAACTAACCCGCTTTATGACTTGCTGCCGGCTTTCCAGCGCAGATATCTTTCCTGGAGAAGATCGATCTCCCCGTCCATAACCTCGCCGATGTTGCCAATTTCCGTGTCGGTGCGGTGATCCTTGACCAGGGTAAAAGGATGAAAAACGTAGGAACGTATCTGGTTGCCCCAGGCAATCGATTTCTGTTCCCCCCTGATCGCTTCCAGTTCTTCCGATTGCTGCTGGCGATAAAATTCGGCCACGCGGGCCTGGAGGATACGCATGGCCTGCTGGCGGTTGCTATGCTGTGAACGATCACTCTGGCATTGGGCCACGATGCCGGTAGGCAGGTGTGTCACCCTCACCGCAGAGTCCGTGGTGTTGACATGCTGCCCCCCCGCACCCCGGGCCCTGAATGTATCCACCCGCAGCTCTTCGGCAGCAATGGCAAATTCCTCACCTTCGACTTCCGGTATAACATCGACAGATGCAAAGGAAGTATGCCTCCGCCTTGCGGCATCGAACGGGGAAATCCGCACCATGCGATGGACCCCTTTCTCTGATTGCAGCAAGCCGTAAGCATATTTCCCGTTTATGGACAGGGTTACACTCTTGATGCCGGCCTCCTCACCGGTCAGAAGATCCAGTACTTCCGCTTCCATGCCCTCCTTCTCCGCCCAGCGCATGTACATCCTCATCAGCATCTCCGCCCAGTCCTGAGACTCTGTTCCGCCGGCCCCGGGGTGAATGGATAACATCGCTTTTTTGTCATCGTAAGGAGAGGGGAAGAGCAGTTTTATCTCCAGGCCATCGAGGGTCTTTTTCAGGGCTGTTATCTGTTTTTCGGCCTCGACAAGAAGTTCTTCAATTTCCCCTGCCTCCCCACCCTCTTCAACAAGCTGCAGCAGCACCTCGGCCTCTTCTATATTTTTGCAAATAAGCTGATCCTGTTCGATATCTTCCTGCAGGGTGCTGATCTGCTGAAGAATCCCCTTTGCACTTCCGCCGTCTTCCCAGAGAGACGGATCTGCAGATTTCCGATTCAGTGTTACCAGCAGATCCTTCTTCTTTTCAAGTTCAAAGTGAATCCCTCAATTCTCCATAACGGCTGTTCAATGCCGCCAATTCTGCGGACAAATCTTTGAATATCGGCACCATTTTTTTCGCCTCCCGTTCCTGCCCATTGCCGCGGCCTTCAATCTTCGCCGCTATCCGTTCCTTCCACAGCACTTCTTGTATTTTTTACCACTGCCACAGGGGCAAGGTTCGTTCCTGCCTACTTTTTTCCCCACCTTGATCGGCTGTGGTTTCCCCTCTTCTCTATCCGGGGCATCGGCTCCCGCATCATCACGGAAACTTCCTGGCCTCGACCCACCCGCACCGGGCCGGACCTCCGTGGGTGAGGAAACGATCCTCTCCCGCCGGGGCAATCTTCCGATGCGGGTCATGAAAATCCCCCGTACAACATTTTCCTGGATCTCATTCAACATGAATTCGTAGGCCCGCGAAGCTTCGATACGGTACTCCACCAGCGGATCTCTCTGCGCATAGGCACGGTTCCCCACCTCATGACGCAGGTCGTGCATGGCATCTATATGCTCGACCCAGTGCCGATCAACAGTGCGCAGCAATACCACCCGTTCCAGTTCACGCATGCTGCCCGGCCCGAAATTGCTTTCGATCTCCTTCTCCCTGTTCTCGTAATTCCGGAGCACTCTGTCCAGCAGGTATTCCTTTGCCTGCGGCCCTTCTCTCTCCTTCAGATCCTGCAGGGAGACCGCACCGGGATACAGAAAAGTGGTCTGGGCATATCCGAGCAGTTCCCGGGCTGCCTCCTCTCCAAGGTAAGGCCTGCCGTCGCAAAAACGATCAAACGATGAAGAAACCACCTCCCGTATCATCTCCAGGATCGAATCTTTGATATTTTCTTCTTGCAATGCCCGATGCCGCGATTCATATATCACTTTTCTCTGCTCGTTCAGGACCAGGTCATACTCGAGCAGATGTTTCCTGATTTCAAAATTTCGATATTCCACCTTCTTCTGGGCATTTTCGATCGCCCGGCTGATGAGCGGATGATCTATGGGCATATCTTCTTCCATCCCCAGCCGGTCCATGATGGGGGCGATGTTACCCCCCCCGAACAGGCGCATCAGATCATCTTCCAGGGAGATGAAGAATTGCGATGAACCGGGGTCACCCTGCCTTCCCGCCCGCCCCCGCAGCTGATTGTCGATCCTCCGGCTCTCGTGTCTTTCGGTACCGATAACGTGCAGGCCGCCGAGCCTTATGACCTCCTCGTGTTCCTCCTCCCACCTCGCTTTGAATCCGGGAAGAATTTCCCGGAGGCGTGCGGCAAATTTCAGGTCATATTCCTGTGGACTTTCTTCCTCCATGGCCGCCAATTCCCTGTGTACTTTCTCCCTGGCCAGGTATTCGTAGTTTCCCCCCAGGACAATATCGGTCCCCCTTCCGGCCATGTTCGTGGAAATGGTCACCGCTCCCTTCTGCCCTGCCTGGGAGATGATCTCGGCTTCCCGCGCATGATTGACCGCATTGAGAACATTGTGCCGCACCCCGCGCCGCTTGAGCATCCGGCTGAGCCTCTCCGATTTTTCCACGGAGATGGTCCCCACCAGAAGGGGCTGCCCGGTGCTGTTGAACTCGATTATTTCCTCGACAACAGCATTGAATTTGGCTTCCTCCGTCTTGTAAATCACATCGGGATGGTCACCCCGGATCATGGGCATGTTGGTTGGAACAGTCACCACATCCATACCGTAGATATCCCGGAATTCCTTCTCCTCCGTGGCAGCAGTACCGGTCATCCCCGACAGTTTGTTGTACATCCGGAAAAAATTCTGGAAGGTGATCGAGGCCACGGTACGCGTCTCATCCTGGATGGCCACATTCTCCTTGGCCTCCAGTGCCTGGTGAAGGCCTTCCGAGTACCTTCTCCCGGGCATGAGCCGTCCCGTGAATTCATCAACGATGATCACCTGGTTGTCCTTGATCACATAATCGACATCTCTCTCGTAGAGCGAGTAACCCTTGAACAGGGCACGGATCGTGAACTCATGCTCTCCGCCCCGTTGACGGGCCATTTCTTCCTCCTCGGCCCCTTCCTCTCCTTCCCCTGACTCTTCCTCTTCCCCGCCGATTCCGGCATCCTCATCTTTGTCTTTATCCTGCCCGTAACCCAGAAATTCCTTCAGTTCCCGATCTTCCCCGGCCAGTTTGTCGTACCCCCGGGGCGATATATCGACGTTCCTGGTAATCTCATCGATACTGAAGAAAAGTTCCCCATCAAGGAGATGGAGGCTCTTCTCGGACATGAGGCGGTGTTTCACTCTTTCCACCAGTTTTTCTATGCCGGGTTCTTTCAGCATCTTCAACAACTTCTTGTTCCTGGGGGCACCGCGCCGCGCCATGAGGATCAGCTCACCGGCCTCCTCGTTCTCTCCCCTGTCCAGATGTTCCCGGGCACGGTTGAGGGCATCGTTGACCATCTGCCACTGCTTTTTCATGAGCGTGGAGACGACCTTGTTCCAGCGCTCGTAACCCTGCTCGGCCTTGATCCTGCTGCTGATGATCAACGGAGTGCGGGCTTCGTCGATGAGGATGCTGTCCACCTCGTCCACGATTGCAAAATTGAGTTCCCGCTGCATCAACTGATCCCTGTAAATGACCATGTTGTCACGCAGGTAGTCAAACCCCAATTCATTGTTGGTTCCATAGACAATGTCCGCATTGTAAGCGTTCTTCTTCTCTTCGGGATCCATATCATGAACCACCAGGCCCACCTTCAGGCCGAGCAGGCGGTAGATAGGGCCCATCCATTCACTATCACGTCTGGCCAGGTAATCGTTCACCGTCACGATATGCACCCCCCGGCCACTGATGGCATTCAGGTAGGCCGGCATCGTGGCCACCAGGGTTTTACCTTCACCGGTTTTCATCTCCGCAATACGCCCCTGATGAAGGACAATCCCCCCCAGAACCTGAACGTCGAAGGGAAACATGCCCGTGGTCCTCCCGGCGGCCTCCCTTGCCAGGGCAAAAGCTTCCGGCAGAAGATCATCCTCGGTTTCACCTCCGGCCAACCGCCTTCTGAACTCCTCCGTCCTGGCTGCCATCTCCCCGGCAGTGAGAGCGGACATCTCCTCCTTCAGGGCGTTGACCTCGGCGACCATATCCTCGAGTTTCCTTATTTCCCGGGCGTTGCTACGTCCCGCAAAACGTTTTCTGAACCAATCGATCAAATCATCTGCCCTCCACAAAAACAAAATCCAGCCGTGCAAAACAGCCGAAAAACATACTATCTTTCAAGCATTATCTCCTCGGCCAGAACCCATATTCCCCCGGAAACCAATGAATGCCCCCCCAGGACAATGGGAATGGTGCTCTCGGCTGCCGCTCTCGTGAACTCCTTCAGCCAGGGGTTTTTTATCTCTTGCCAGCGTCCCATGTCGGAGAGAAACCTCTCCTCCGCCGATAACTTCAACTTGAAATGGGCAAACAGAACCCGCGTATCAATAAATGCCACCTCTGCTACCTTTTCCAGATAGGAAAAAAATTTATTGATACCCACTTCATCTATGAGATGAGCCAGAATGGACTCCACTACCCCGGCCGATTCCCGGCCCAGGGCTTTCATCCCTCTCTCTTCCGAGAATATCCGCAAGCGCAACTGGAGATTGCAATTCAGATGCGCGATAAGCGGGGCCCCGACCCTGCCGATCAGTACTGTCTCGCGGTAATAACCGCGCAACACCTCCTTGGCCCTCTCCAGCAATTCAAAGTCCAGTGGAAGAGCCTCCAGAGCCTCCCGGGCCCGTTCCCCGGCAAAAGGGCTGCCCCCCAGTATCAGATAATCAGTCGGCGTATCCAGATCAAAGAGAATCCCCGCCGTGTAGGGCACAAGCTCCATTTCCAGCCCGGCCTGGTCTCGCAACGATATCGCCAGTGAATTGTCATCGGGCGGCGGCTCGATGCTGTTGATGGCTTCGGCAGGGGAGAAAGCCACAAGATCCGAAGATTGTGGATTGTTGGTGAGCACGGCATTGCGGCGAAACAACAGGGAAGAGGCAATCCCCCCGATTTCGTCCTCCCCGAGCAACGGAAAACCGGCTCCGCCGATGTAAAACACGCGGCGGGGCCTGTATCTGGAAATCACTTCTTTGAGTTCCCGCCCGAAATGAAAATCATTTCCCTTCACTTCATGAATTTTCACCTTGTCCAGACCCATTTTTTCGACCTCGACGATCAAATGGGTATAGTTGGTGACAAAGATAACTTCATGAAGCGCATCCACCTTCACCATCTTCTGCAGGTTATCAAGAAGGACGGCATCGCGGACCCTGACCAACATTTTTTCAATATCGCTTGCCGGGTAACCCCCTTCAAAAACAGCTGCGGTAACACCATCATCGATTATGTTCATATCTCTTCAAAATTCCGGTTCGATCAGCCCGTAATTGCCATCCTTCCGGCGGTAGAGGACACTGATAGCATCGGTCTCCGCACTGTTGAACACAAAAAAATCATGGCTGAGAAGATTCATCTGCAAAATAGCTTCCTCGACAGGCATGGGCTTGAGAATAAACTGTTTGGTTCTGACTATCCTGGGTTCGTCTTCCTCTTTATCCTTATCTTCGCTTTGAAGCATCAATTGCTCATTCAACTGGCGGTCTCCCAGGCGCAGACGGCGTTTCAATTTTTTACGGTACTTGATCACCTGTTTTTCAAGTTTATCCACGACCAGATCGATGGATGCGTACATATCATCGGTGGTCTCCTCCGAGCGCAGGATCAGACTGTTGAAAAGCACCGTTACCTCGACCGTATGTTCCTGCCGGGTGATGGAAAAAACAACCTGGGTTTCCGTATTATCCTCAAAAAATTTGTACAGCTTGGACAATTTTTTTTCCGCATATTCTTCCAAAGCCGGGGTAACATCAATATTTTTCCCTCTGATATAAATTTTCATATGGCTCTTACCCCCTTCAAAATATAATTCTTGCTTAACAATACTATTCCCCAAATACCGGAAAAATCCTGCTCAATTCCGGGTAGCCGGAACAGGTAAAACACCGTTCCCCTACCATTCGGTTTTTCTTTGAATCGCTGCCACCGCGCCAACAATCTCCCCGGCCCCTGCCGTCGCCAGCACCCTTGAGGCCTCCCTCATGGTCGATCCCGTGGTGAAGATATCATCGACAAGCAGGATCCTCTTCCCCTGCAGCCGGGCTCCTTCAATGCAGGAAAACGCACCCTTGACATTCTCCCTTCTTTCTTTCCGGGACAGGGAGGTTTGCGGCAATGTGCTACGTACCCTGGCCAGAAGCGGTATGTAAGGGATGCCCAGTTCACTTCCCACCCTTCGGGCCAGAAGAGCCGCCTGGTTGTATCCCCTCTCCCTCTTTTTTGCAGGGAAAAGTGGAATTGCCGTTACCAGTTCCGGTGCAGGCCACTCCTCGAGGCCCTGCAACGATTCCCCCAGCAACCTGCCGATGTTGCGGGCCAGATAAGGCTTGTCCCCGTATTTCAGATCCAGCAACAGTTTTCTCCATGCTCCCTCGTACCAGGCCAGCCCGTAAAGTCCTCCGGGCAACAGGCCATCCCGGCCACAGCGGCAAGGCAATTTACTGGTCCCGCTGCTATTACATTTCAGGCAATATCGACCTGCAAGTTTCACTTCCGGAAGACAGGAACTGCAGAACGGGAAACTTGCTGCACCGGGGCTTATCCGTACCCGGCAGAGAAGGCAGGCCGGGGGGAAAAATAAATCCAGAAAACTTTCCAACCAGGTGGCCGGCATCCTTGAAGGCTCCTTTTTGCCCTGCTGGCAATTGCAATTACAGACCGACTTCTTTCCTGATGACAGCAGCTTTGTCCGTTTTCTCCCAGGGAAGATCCAATTCCGGGCGTCCAAAATGGCCATAGGCAGCCAGGCTTTGATAGATAGGATTCTTCAGGTTCAAGTGGTCGATTATGGCCCCGGGCCTCAAATCAAAATGTTCCCGTATCATGGCCTCGATTTTTCTTTCGGAAATCCTGTTGGTTCCAAAAGTATCCACGGACATGGAAACGGGCCTGGCCACTCCGATGGCATAGGCCACCTGGATTTCACACCTGTCAGCCAACCCGGCTGCCACGATGTTCTTGGCGATATAGCGTGCAGCATACGCTCCCGAACGGTCGACCTTGGTCGGATCCTTGCCCGAGAAGGCCCCCCCGCCATGGCGGGCATGACCACCATATGTATCCACGATGATTTTCCGTCCCGTCAACCCGGCATCACCAAGAGGCCCGCCGACCACGAATCGACCCGTCGGGTTGACCAGAATACGAGTACGTTCATCGATCAGTCCCGGGGGCACGATCTCCCCGATCACATCGTTCAGGATGTCCTCGTAAATCCGGCCCGACTCGATATCATCCCGATGTTGTGCTGCCACCACGATGGTATCTACCCGGAGAGGTTTATCACCTTCATATTCAACCGTAACCTGGGTCTTGCCATCGGGCCTGAGGTATTTTATAATCCTCTCCCTGCGGACCAGAGCCAGTCTCTGGGCCAGTTTGTGGGCCAGGGCGATGGGCAGGGGCATCAATTCCGGAGTTTCGTTGCAAGCAAAGCCGAATACCATCCCCTGATCACCGGCCCCGAACCTGTCGTATTCATTCTCCCCGTCCTGCTCGAGTTTGTATTCCCGGGACTTGTTCACCCCGATGGCTATATCCGGCGATTGCTCGTCTATTGAACAGAGCACCGCGCATGTGTCCCCGTCAAAACCATATTTGGCACGCGTGTAGCCAACCTCTTTGATCTTGTTCCGGACAATACGGGGAATATCGACATAACATCTGGTGGTTATTTCCCCGCTTATCAGAGCCAACCCGGTGGTAACAAGGGTTTCTACCGCCACCCTCCCATTTTCATCATCCTTGAGAATGGCATCCAGAATGGCATCGGAAATCTGGTCGGCGACCTTGTCGGGATGTCCTTCCGTGACCGATTCCGAGGTAAATAATCTACGTTCTTCGTTCATCTTCTTCCCTCCCAGGTTGGAATTTGTGCAAAATAAAAACCTCTCATCAGCTCAAAGAGGTTGCACATAACCTCTTATCTAACGGGGGCCCCGGTTGCAGAAAGGCCTCCACGGGAATTGGCACCATTGGCAGTGAAGCCTGGTTGCCGGGATTCATCGGGCCCGTCCCTCCTCCACTCTGGATAAGAGTAAATATATTGTGATTTTGTATCAAATCATATCGTATAAAAATTTTAAAGTCAATGTAGATAAACCGTTCTTCCCTGAAAAACGGGGTCGTTGACCGTTCCATCCGGAACAGGATCGGAAGGCATCTGGCAAAACAACACCGCACGATTATCAGAACAATGTCGCTATTACCGACCCGCCATCATTCCATAACCGCAAACATGATCTGTCCCCCCGAAACCACCTTGCCATCCACAGTGATTTCACCCTGGGCTTTCCCGGCACCCTTCCTCATTCCGAGAACCTCCAACCGCATGATCATCTGATCCCCGGGGCGTACCACTCCACGGAAACGAAATTTGTCAATTCCGGCAAAAAGGATCAATCTGTTCCTGTACTCCGGTTGTACCAGAAGGGTCACCGCCCCCACCTGGGCCAGAGCTTCTGCCTGGAGAACCCCCGGCATGATGGGGTCTCCGGGAAAATGCCCCTGGAAAAAAGGCTCGTTGATGCTGACATTTTTCAAGCCTGTCGCCTTCTCCCCCGGAACAATCTCCAGGATCCTGTCAACCAGCAGAAACGGATAACGATGCGGGATCATCCCCAGAATTTCATCGATGTTCAATTCCGCCATCTGTCTTCCCCCATATCTCATTCAATATCCTTGTGACCTCGTCGTCTTCCACCTGTTCAAAACGGCTGTAAAACTGCCCCACGGCCGAAAAATGCGGAGGCGCTGCCAGATGGAACAACCTGTCCACCTCCGCTTCCAGGCGATAAATTGTATCCGGCGGACCGACCGGAACGGCAAGGACAATCTCACCCGTGCCACTCTCGCGTAACCCCTTGAGCGCGGCCAACAGGGTAGAGCCGGTGGCCACCCCATCATCGACCAGGATAATCTGCCTTCCCGCCAATCGGGGCAGGGGCCTCTCCCCCCTGTACACCTCGAGGCGCCTCCTGATTTCTTCCTGTTCCCTGGCCGCCTCCCTCTCGATATAGGTGGAAGAGATGCCCAACCCCGAAACAACCTCGTGGTTAAGCGTGATACTGCCGTCAGCAGAAACGGCACCCACGGCCAGTTCGGGTTGGGTCGGCGCCCCTATCTTGCGCGTGATGTACAGATCCAGTTCCCCTCCCAACCGCTCCCACAGAAAACGGGCAACAACCACACCGCCCCGGGGCACACCGAGGATCAGAGGATTGTACCAACCATGAGGCAACATCTTTGCCGCCAGTTGCTTACCGGCATCCTCCCGGTCCACGAACATTCTGCTTCCCCCTTGCGGCCCTGTCCGGCCCAAAATTATACACTTTGACTCGGGATCCATACCCCCACATGTTGAAGCCCGTGCCACCCATGGCCATGATTGAACGCGACTCCTGTACATCCTTCATCCCGATTCCGGTTATGCAGTCCCCCCGGAAAACAAAGCATGGCTCATCCTAAAACCCCAGCTTGCGGAACAATCCCTCCGAAGCTTTCAAGGACACGGAATCGGCGGGAAGATCCACCAGCGCACGGCCTTCAAGATCATACTGGGGAATCAGGCTGTCATAGGGAACCACTCCCAGCAAGGTCAAGCCTGTCCTGTCAATCTCGCCTTTCAATGTAGCCAACTGTTCATCGTCTCCGCGAGATACGATCAGAAATGTCTTGCCTATGTCAATTTTGACCCTTTCGGCTATCTCCCTTACCCTGCCGGCCGATCTAATGCCCCTGACGGTGGCATCACTGACAATCAACAGATAATCCATCGACGGAATAACCTTCCGGCTGAGATGTTCCAGTCCCGCCTCGTTGTCGGTAACCATGTAATCATAATTTTTGGCCATTCTTTCAAGATATTTGCTCAGCAGGTCCAGGGGAAAACAGTAACATCCCGGCCCCTGCGGGTTCCCCATGACCAGAAGGTCATAGGCATCCATCTCCACTATCGCCCTGCTGATGCCATATTGCACGAACATATCCTTGGTCATCCCTGCAGGCACGGCCTTGGGATCCTTGATAGAATCCAGAATATCGCTGATCGTCTCTTCTACCTCCAGCCCGAGCACCTCGTTGAGATTGGCATTGGCATCGGCATCGACAGCAAATATGGATTTGCCGGGATGGTTTTTGGCCAGATATTGTATCAGTAGTGCTGAAAGCGTCGTTTTCCCGGTTCCCCCTTTCCCGGCTATGGCAATCTTTACAGTCATGACAAGATCTCCTCCTTCTCCTAGATTATTTTTTTCTCGACGATTCTCTCCAGATCAATAAGCCGATTGCAGGGAAACATACGCGTAACCCTGCCAAAAGATTGGACAGAACGAAACCGCTCCCATTCAGGCTTGGGAAGCGTATTCAGCCAGATAACATCTTTGACCTTCGCCTTCAAGGCGTTCACATTTTCCAGAGCATGCTGCAAAGAGGTAGTCTTGGTATCGCTGATTATCAACACGATCGTGCGGGGAGTCAACAGGCTTTCATATCTGCACAGAATCCCATCCAGAGCCACCCCGAGTCTTGTGCCCCCACCCCACTGTTTATTGTCTTTCATGACTTCCCGTATCGTCTCCTCAAAGGAGAGGCCCCGGGCCAGGAATGGCGTGATCCTTTCCAGCCCCTCGGCAAATACAAAACTCTCTATATCCCCAACCACGGCATTCAGGCCATAGATAAACGGAAGAATGAAACCCGTATAGCGGATCATGGAACCTGAAACATCACACAGAAGCAGAAGTCGTAATTTATGCTTTTTCCTTTGGACATATTTCAATTCGTAAATATAACCGCCATGGCTCATATTATTCCTCATTGTCCGGCGCGGGTCAAACCGCCACCGCTGTCCGCCCATCTTGTAACGGCGAGAAAGCGAAACGGCGAGTTTGCGTGACATCTTGCGCATGATCTCGGTGGCGGCAGCCACATCCTTCCCGGAAATCATACTCATGTCCTGCATCTTCAACCCTGTCGAACTGCCCTCCCCCGAAGCAGCCAGAGCCCAATCCCGGCAAGAATCACCGGTAACCGCGGGCGGCCTCTGCATCGACAATCCATGGCGGCTTCGCCAGTAACGAAGCGAACCCTTGACAATCGATTCCAGCATGGGTTTGAAGGTTGGGCTGATCTTGTTCCCCTCTTCCGTTTCCCTGACAAAATGCCTTATCCTGGCCCTCTCTTTTTCAGGCAAAGCAGAAAAAACAACTTTCTCTGATTCCTCCAGATCCAGCTGTTCCCCCATAAAAACCAATTCCTCATCGGCCTGGTCCAGATACCTCTGGTACCTCTTCTCCAGCTTCTTACCCTGATGCCACTGTTCCGCAGCCTCACCCGGCGAGGCAAAATAATGTTCAAAATTCCGCTCAAAAAGATCAAAATCGGCAGCCTTCTTGACCATGGTTGCCCTGAGGGCAGCTTTGAACTTGCGCCGGTCATCCAGCCCGGTGATCATGATTGCCTCCAGCGCATCCAGAAGTTCAGCGGTTCCGATCAGTACCCCCTGCCTGCGAAGCAAGGAGGCAAAATTAACGATATGTATCTCAAAACTGTTCTTGACCATCCCGTCCCCCGCGCCTGTCCGGCACCCCCTTCAGAACAAACAACTGTTCAGGATCGTTCACCCACCCTGCGCCAGAGCATCTCCACATCCACTTCTTCCTTGAAGATCTGCTGGTCCCGCTTGGACTTCAACAGCACCCCCAATGAATTCTGTATCAGGGTGGCATCCAGACGATCATGTCCCAGCGAAACCAGGGCCCTTGCCCAGTCAATTGTTTCAGCAATGGAAGGTTTCTTCTGGATATGCCCATTTTCCCGCAGGACACTGATCGTTCGGGCGATTTCCTCGGCCAACCTCCCCCTCGCTTCCGGAACCCTCCTGTTGATGATCTTGATCTCCCTTTCCACACTGGGGAAATCAAGATAGAGATAGATACAGCGCCTCCTCAACCCATCAGAAAGCTCCCGTTCACTGTTACTGGTCAGCACGACGATCGGTATTTGCCGGGCTTTGATCGTGCCCAATTCGGGAATCGATACCTGGAAATCGGATAAAACCTCGAACAAAAACGCCTCGAATTCATGGTCGCATTTGTCAACCTCATCGATGAGCAGTACCGCCTTTTCGGTAGATCTGATTGCCTTCAAAAGGGGTCTCTGCAACAGATAATCCATGGTAAACAGATCCGCGGTGTCCAGATCCTGCACACCCAGTTCCTTGCTCATCTGTATGGCCAGCAATTGCTTCTGATAATTCCATTCGTAGAGTGCCTTGTTCTCATCAAGACCCTCGTAGCACTGCAACCGGATCAGTTCGGCTCCAAAAACCTCTGCCAGAGCCTTGCCCATCTCTGTTTTTCCCACCCCAGGCGCACCTTCTATCAGCAAAGGCTTCTGCAGCCTCAGGGCCAGAAAGACAGTAAAAATATTTTCTTCTTCACCGATATAATTGATTTCTTCCAGGCGGCGGTACAAGCCCCGCATATCCAACTGCAAACAAATGCACCCCTTTCTTCAATATGATAACATCTTCCTTGTATTAAAACCAATAAAATATACTAAATTACCATTATTCGAAATTATCCCCCTTCAGCAAACAGGCGGGAAATTCCCCGCCAATAAAATTTTTTCATTGTATATCCATCATGTGTCATTTTACCGGACAATTTTCTCACCACGGCGTTCTCTTTCATTTTCTATCTGTTCATCGATATCAATTATCCTCGTCAGAACCGTGGCTTTTTCCAGCCCCCGAGCCAGCATATACTCGCGTAGCAAATTATCGCGCAGTCGTCCAAGGTTGGTGATCAGTTCTGCCATCCATCTTCCCCCTTCCGCTGTTAATTGGCTTCAGGACATATTCTGTGCCAATCGTTCCCAAAAAATTCAAGGGAACCATCACCAACCCCTGGCACCTTCAGCATGGGCTTGCCGGACAGTCAGTTTTTTTTGACTCTCGAAAACCATGGGCAACGGGACGGGGAAAAACAAAACCAGGAACCAGTTTAGGCAGGTGGTAAGTGGTGTTCGAGGAGGGGATTCTTCGGTCGCCTGCGGTTTCCTGTGAATGACAGGTAGTGCGGTTTTTTACTACGGTGCGCAATGAAGAATGCTTTTACGTTGCCATTCAGAGCAAGCGGTTTCTCGCAAATACACAAGCACTATGCCCTAGGGGGAAAGTAATGCTAAAATGCCAACCTGAATTGGTAGGCATAGCACAGCGTGGAATCTTTTTTTATATGTTGGCTTGGCGACTGGGCCGTTCATGGGCCATAGCAAAAGAACGGTTCAGGCTCGGGCTCAACGGGAACACCTCCAATCTTCACGTCCTGTGAAGTATCCGGCTGCCGACATCACGTCGGCAGTCCCGTTTCGC
>JAAYSV010000019.1 GCA_012518215.1 Bacillota bacterium | reverse complement strand
CCCTCCCCACCCCTGTCATTCCGAGCAAGCGTTGTTTAACAAGAACACTGACATATAGCCACAGAGATAAATGTGATATAGAAATGGTAACACCGGAGTGAAAAAATAGCGCCGCGAGGAATCTCGGGTAAAAGCAAGCGCTGTGCTATGCTATGGCAGCCATTCACTCTATGCCGCTGCCGTCAATATACCTGTACGGGGAAAGATAAAAGCTAGGAACCAGTTTATGCCGATACCAAGGTGTGTACGAGGAGGGGATTCTTCGGTCGCCCTGAAAAGCAGGGCTTCCTCAGAATGACAGGTTGTATTTCCTTTTTCCCTTACAGCGGGGGATGTGAGAAGGGAATTCTTCGGCCGCCTGCGGCGCCCTCCCCACCCCTGTCATTCCGAGCAAGCGTTGTTTAAAAAGAACACTGACATGAAGCCATAGAGAAAATGGTATAGAAATGGTAACAACAGAGGGAAAGAATAGCGCAGCGAGGAATCTCGGGCAGAGGCAAACGTTGCGCCTGACAATGGCAATGGTGGGAAGCCAACATACAGGTACGGAGAAAAGATAAAAGCCAGGAACCAGTTTGGGTCAGTGGCAAGGTGTGTACGAGGAGGGGATTCTTCGGTCGCCCTGAAAAACAGGGCTCCCTCAGAATGACAGGTTGTATTTCCTTTTTCCCTTACAGCGGGGGATGTGAGAAGGGGATTCTTCGGTCGCCTGCCGCTCTCCCCTGAATGATAGGTAGTGCACTTTTACTCCAGCCGTCAGGGCTTTTACGTTGTCATTCAGAGCAAGCGGTGTTCCGCAAGAACACTGGCGTTATGCTTTGTGGAATGGTGGTGAGAAACACCGGCCTTTTTAGGGTGAGCATAGCGCAGCGTGGAATCTCGGGTAATGACAGGCGTTACTCTTGAGAATAGCAACAGTGGTGTCGTACTGCTCCGCTTCCGGCAGAAAGGAAAATGGTATTGACAAGAGTTTCATTGGCCGCTTACGATTTCCTTCTCTTTTTTTATATGTTGGCTGGGCGACCGGGCCGTTCATGGGCCATGGCAAAAATTGCAATGACAGGTCCGGATGCTTGCATGGGTCTTCTGCCGCAATAAATTAATGACAATTTCCCCTACTTCTGATAAACTTGAATGGGGCAGATTAATAATATTCTCCTGATAATACTGTCCGATGAAAATATTTTCTAGGGGGAGATGCAATGATCGGCGGTTATATGGGAAAAGTGCTGGAGGTTGACCTAAGTACATGCAAATACAAAACATACCCATTACCCGAACGTCTGCTGGAACTGTACATCGGCAACAAAGGCGTCGGCGCCCGGCTTCTTTACGATATGTTGCCCCCGGGCACGGATCCTCTTGATGAAAAAAACGTGCTGATAATCAATACCGCTCCGCTCACCGGAACGGGTGCCCCGAGCAGCAACCGTTTCAATGTCACGACCAAGTCGCCATTGACCCTGGCTATCGTACATTCAAACTGCGGCGGCAATTTCGGCATACATCTCAAAAGGGCCGGCTATGATGCACTGATCATCACCGGAAAAGCCAAAAAGCCCGTATATCTGGTCATCAATGATGACCAGATCACGCTCGAGGATGCCACTGAACTGTGGGGCCTCGATACGGAGAAAACACAGGAAAAACTTCCGCCCAAAATGGGAAAAATCGTGATCGGGCCAGCCGGCGAGAATCTGGTGCGCTTTGCCTGCATAGTATCGCAGGAACGTGTTGCCGGCCGGGGTGGCGTGGGTACGGTGATGGGCAGCAAAAACCTTAAAGCCGTTGTAGCAGGGGGCACACACAAAATCCGTCCCTACCATGAAGAAAAATTCAAAGAAACGACGAAGCAATGGCGTACCATATCCAAAGAGCACCCGGCTACCGGGGAAGAATTACCTCGCTACGGTACAGCCATCTTTGTCAACAAATGCAACGCCACCCACACCCTCCCCACCAAGAATTTCCTGCATGGCTCGTACGAGAATGCCGATGATGTCAGCGGGGAAACCCTGGCCGAAAAATACCTGATCAGGAATATCGGTTGCCACGGCTGCCCGATAGCCTGTGGCCGACAGGTTGAACTGGATGGAAAAAAGGTGAAGGGTCCCGAATACGAGACCCTCGGCCTTTTCGGACCCAATATCATGAACAACGATCTGGCAGCCATCCTGGAATGGAATTACCAGGCCGACCTGCTGGGTCTGGACACGATCTCCCTGGGCAATACAATTGGTTTTGTCATGGAAGCCGGCGAGAAAGATCTGTTGAAAACCGACCTCTCTTTCGGCAAAACTGCCGGTATAAGCCAGGCAATTGAAGACATTGCTTACCGCCGCGGCCTGGGCGATGATATGGCCGAGGGGGTTCGTTTTCTGGCCAACAAATATGGCGGAACAAATTACGCCATTCATGTCAAAGGGATGGAGATCGCCTCCTACGAACCAAGGGGGGCAATGGGCCAGGGCCTGGGTTATGCCATCGCCAGCAGGGGCGGCTGCCACATAGCTGCCGGTTATGCCATTTACCTGGAAGCCAACGGGCCCATCACCTGTGATCCCCTGACCACCGCCGGTAAACCGGGCCTGGTGGTTCTTAACCAGACTACAATGGAGGCCGTAAGTGTGCTGGGATGCTGCATCTTTACTGTCTATATGTTCCTGCCCAGACAGCTGATCGAATTCAATGCACGGTCACGTTTCGTGTCCAAAGCGCTCAGCAATGGTTTTGTCTACGGTGGAAATCTTATCGGCAGGGCGCTCTCTTTACCCGCCTGGTCATTGCCCGTCCAGCCGCCTTTCTTCATGCTTCCCCAGGTCAAGGCACATCAGGAATGCACTGGCAGACGCTTTACCATGGGGCAAATGGTGGAAACGGGGAAACGTGTCGTCACCATGGACCGTATTTTCAACCTGCGGGAAGGATTGACGGCAGCCGATGATACCCTGCCAAAGCGCTTCACTCACGAAATACAGCGCGCCGAGGAACCAAGATCGCGGGTCCGCCTGGAGGAGATGGTTCCAAAGTATTACAGCATGAGGGGCTGGGATGCCAACGGGGTACCCAGGGCCAGGACATTGAGAGCATTGGGAATTTCGAAAGAACCGATGTTTTCACCGGATGACAAAATCGAATCCGCGTCTATTCCTTCGGCTTGACGAAACAAAATAAAATATGCCACAAGGCCATATCCTGTCCAGGGAAGGTGCTCACGATAACGATGGCTACGGTCAAATTGTTTGCCTCTCTGCGAGAACTTGCCGGGGAAAAAGAGTTTTCCACAGAGGCAACGACGATAAAAGAAATGCTCAGGCAGGCCGGGGAACGTTATGGACCCGAGTTTGCCGACAGGTTGAAAATTACCACCGTTCTGGTCAACGGGAACAATATTGCTCACCTGCAATGGAAAAACACGCGTTTGCGGAGCGATGACGTGGTCTCCCTGTTTCCGCCCCTGGGCGGTGGGTAAATGAACGGGGTATCCGGTAGTCAGAAGGTTTTATCAGACGGTTGAAGGAACTCTTCAGCTTATAACCGGGCCACGCCCGATTCTCTTGCGGCCCCGGCCACCGCTGCTGCCACTCTGGAGCCGACCCGGTCATCAAACGGCTCGGGCAATATATATTTCGCGTCCAGTTCATTGCCGTCTACCAGGAAAGCTATCGCCCGGGAAGCGGCAATTTTCATCTCATCGTTGATGTCCGCGGCCCTGACATCCAATGCTCCCCGGAATATCCCCGGAAAGGCAAGGACATTGTTGATCTGATTGGGATAATCGGAACGCCCCGTACCCATCACCTTTACACCTGTTTCTTTTGCTTCTTCGGGCATTATTTCCGGGATCGGGTTGGCCATGGCAAAAACGATCGGTTCACGGGCCATGCTCCTTAACATGTCCCGGTCAACCACACCGGGAGCTGAAACGCCGATAAACACATCCGCCCCCCTGATTACATCTCTCAACATTCCCCTCTTGTTCAAGGGATTCGTGATCCTGGCCATCGCAGCCTTTTCAAAATTGAGATCCGGGCGGCCAGCAAATATCGCCCCCCCGGTGTCGCAAAGGACAATGTCCTGCAAACCATATTTGAGCAGAAGCCTGGTAATGGCAATGCCGGCTGAACCCGAACCATTGACCACCACGGATATATCCTCTATCCGTTTACCAACAATTTTCAGAGCATTGATCATGGCGGCCAGAGTTACCACAGCCGTCCCATGCTGGTCGTCATGAAATACCGGGATATCACACTTTCCCTTGAGCTTCCGCTCGATTTCAAAACATCGCGGTGCGGAAATATCCTCCAGGTTGATACCGCCGAAACTACTCGATATCAAACTGACCGTCTCCACTATCACATCTACATCCCGGGAGTTTATACACAACGGGAAAGCATCAACACCGGCAAAGGATTTGAAAAGTACGCATTTCCCTTCCATCACCGGCATACCCGCTTCTGCCCCTATATCGCCCAGGCCAAGTATTGCCGACCCATCGGTTACAACCGCCACCAGGTTCCACCTTCGGGTGTACAGATATGACAGGCCGGGGTCGTTTTTTATAGCCAGGCAGGGTTCGGCTACCCCCGGCGTGTAGGCCAGTGAAAGATCCTTCCTGTCATTGACCTCCACCCTGCTGACCACCTCTATCTTCCCTCTCCACTTTTCATGCAGCCTCAGCGACTCCTCCTGTATAGACATGGACGGCCTCCTTCTCGTCATCTTCGGTGAAAAACATGCACCCCCGATTATCTCCCTGTATCGGGAACCCGTATGGATGCCCACAATCGGACCTGTTTACCTTTCGGTCAGAAAATCTTCCAGTACATCGTAGGTGGAAGTGGTGATGAATTGATCCGTACCCATGCGGCTCCATTTTTCAGCAATTTCTTCATAGCTGTCATTGTAAACATCGACGGTAGCGGTATCGGCTTGATTGTAAAGCCCCCAGGCATTGGAATTGTTGCAGACCTTGTAGGTCCACGTTGTCCATGACCAACCCCGATCATGATAGGCTGACAATCCATATTCCCAGCAGGCACGGCGATCAAAAAAGGTAAATTCGCCGATGAGGGTGGGCACGGCATGGTTGGTCAGTTTGTCAAACAACTTGATACCATTCACAAAAAACCAATTGACGATGACGTTGTTCTGTCCCGGCCAGCAGTAATTATGGTACTCATACACCACATTCTCCCACCCGTAACGGTCAGGGCGCGGCAAGTTGAAAGTCAACCAGCAACTGTTCATGAAGATGGGGTGATGGCCATCCACCTCACGTATTGCCCTGTAGAGACGATCAAAAAAATCCCATTGCACCGATGTGGTCTTGCCTTCCTGATATCCGCCTTCAGGTTCATTGAGAAGGCCGTACCCGGCGACCCAGGTGTCATCTTTGTAGCGTGAAGCAACGGTTACCCATATTTCCTCGGTCAGGGCCATGTTTTTTTCATCAGAAAAAAGAGCCGATTGACTGCTGTCACCGCTGTGGTGCTGGCCATTCTGGCTGCCCGGAGCACCGTGCAGGTCGAGGATGACAAAGATCTCCCTGTCAGCGCAACATTTGATGAACCAGTCCATACGTTCAAATGCATCTTCTTTCCAGGTGTTATCCGGGTTCAAAAGGTTCAAATATGAAAAAGGCAGCCTTATTGCGTTCATGCCAAGGCCTTTGATACGATCGAAATCACTTTCCTGCCACCAATGGTCCATGTAGATATCCAGAAGTTCCTGGCAACCTTCTGCGCCAAACCGCCGGGTCAGAACGTCGATCAGGGTTTTCTGGTCAGGCATATCGCCATCGCAATCATCCAGGGGGCACATCCAATTTTCAGTTACCAGCCAACCGCCTGCATTCGTGCCGACCAGTTGAACTGGTTTATCGTGGAAATAAAGATCTTTGCCGTATGCAGTTAAAAATTCACTGTGGCCGGGGGGTTGTTCCTCCTCCTTCGAACAACCGGCCAGGGGCATCAACAAAATCACCAGAACAAAAATCATGATACAGGATATGTATTTGCGCATCATCAATTTTTCCTTTCTTCTTATGGACATAATACCACATTCAATGGTGAGTGTTTCAATCAAGTGCAGGCCCGGAGTGTATGTTGATTCCGGATTGCTATTTATCTTTGTTCTTTCCTGTCCGTGATGCAAGCGTTCAAAACTTCCTCGAGGCGCCGGGCCAGATTGGGGATGTCAAACAACTGCGCAGTCTGCAATGCATTCCGACAGTATTCTTCATAGGTTTCAGTGTCCATACGGGCAAACCGTTCCACAGCATCGGCATATGCAGAAATGGATCGATCGGCCAGCACCTCGCCGCACCTGTACCTGGAAATAATGGGGTACTTGCCCTCATCAATGTTGGCCAGCACGGGATGGCCGGCAGCAAGGTATTCAAACAGTTTGTTGGCACTGCTGCCATAACGTTGAGTGTCCGATGCCCGATAATTGAGCACATTGAGGTCACTGCGTGAAAGGACATAGGGTATATGGCGTTTTTCCACGAAACCCTTGAAACAGATGTTGTCCAGTTTCAATTCTCGGGATCGTTGCTCCAGAACCTTGCGATAGGAACCATCCCCGTAAATCAAAAATTGAATATGCGCAGTATCTGGCCGCTTTTGCAGCTCTGCCGCACAATCCACCAACAAGTCAATATTGTTGGCCCGGCGGATGCTGCCACAGTAGACCACTTTGAAGGTGTCCTCCCGGGCAAGATCGGCGTCTTGAAGGGGAAATGCCCGTATTTCTTCGGAAAAAACCTTCAAATCAACGCCATTGTTGATATAGTGACACTTGCTTTCATCCACACTGTCATCCCACCCCTTGTGCCGGATATAATCATACATGCCCTCCGTGGTAAAAATGATGGCATCGGAACGCCGGTAGATATATTTTTCCATGATGTAAAGCGCCTGGATAATCGGGTTGCTGCGAGAAATGTCGTTGTATTCAACAATTGATTCGGGCCAGAGGTCACGCACCTCGCTGACACAGGGTACACCAAGACGCCGGGCCAGCCGTATTCCGGCATGGAGAACCAATAGTTGAGGCGAAGACGCATAGATGATGTCGGGAGGTGGGAATCGGCGAACCACCTTTTTCAGATTCAGGTAGAATTCCAGCATGTTCCGGATGCGTGACAAACTGTTGTCACTATAGGGTGAAGTGCCAACAAACACAAAGCGGCGGCCATCGATCAGTTTTTCCAGGTAGAGGCTGTTATCTTTTATATAATTATGCTCCGTGTTGTGAGTAACGCTTGCGGCAAAGATCGTGACATCGTGGCCCGCCTTCATGAGGTATTTGGCAAAGTCGTAATGCCTCAACATTGTACCGTAGGGAGGAGCCATGGCGTAGTGGTTAAAAATCCATATTTTACTCATGCATAATCTCCCATGTACCTACGACAAACTCCGTGTTTTCCGACATTATATCAATTGGTATTTGAAGTGTCAAAAACACTTTTTGATTATTTTTGAGTCTGTTCGACTGATTCTGGTATTTTTTTATCAAAAAGGTATGATGCCAATTTGCTGTTTTTAATAGACATTTTTTTTTTCATGGAGTATACTATAAAAGTTAACAAAAAATCCGACACGTTTTGTAAATTGAAGTTTTGTAAAACTTTGTGCTCATATCACAACACTGCAAGGGGTGCGATCAACATGAAAACCAATCACAAAGAGCTACACAACTGGATCAAAGAAATGGCCGTAATGTGCCAGCCTGACAATGTGGTATGGGTCGATGGTTCCAGAGAACAGAAAGAATCCCTGGAGAAAGAGGCCCTTTCCACCGGAGAGCTGATGCCTCTTGATCAAAATAAATGGCCCGGTTGCATCTATCACCGTACCGCCGTCAATGATGTTGCCCGCACAGAAAACCTGACCTATATCTGCACGAAACGAAAGGAAGATGCCCTTCCCAACAACAATTGGATGTCCCCGGAAGAGGGCTACAAAAAAGCGGGGGCAATATTCAAAGGGTCGATGAAGGGAAGAACCATGTACGTGATCCCCTTCTCCATGGGGCCGATCGGCTCCCCCTTCAGCAAGATAGGTGTGGAATTGACTGATAGTATCTACGTTGTCTTGAACATGCTGATCATGACCCGGGTAGGCCCGGAGGTTCTTGCCGAACTTGGCCCGGATGGTGAATTCACCAGAGGCTTGCATGGCAAGGCTGATCTTGACCTGGAGCGGCGCCTCATTCTTCATTTTCCTGAAGACAACACTATCTGGAGCGTGGGTTCCGGATACGGAGGCAACGTGCTCCTGGGTAAAAAATGCCTGGCTCTGAGAATCGCCAGCTGGATGGCGAGAAATGAAGGATGGCTGGCCGAACACATGCTCATCATGGGCATAGAGAATCCTGCCGGAAACGTTGAATACGTGGCTGCCGCATTTCCCAGCGCTTGCGGCAAAACGAACCTGGCCATGCTCGTGCCACCCGATTTTCTGAAAGATCAGGGCTATCGTGTCTGGACAGTCGGCGATGACATCGCCTGGCTGAGAATTGGTGATGACGGCAGATTGCGGGCTATAAACCCGGAAACAGGGTTTTTCGGCGTGGTGCCGGGAACCAATGCGAAATCGAATCCCAATGCTCTGGAGACAATCAGGAAAAATACCATTTTTACCAATGTCCTGCTGACCGATGACGGTGATATATGGTGGGAGCAAGGTGATGACCCGCCCCCACCAGAGGGAACGGCCTGGGATGGCACACGGTGGAAACCGGGACTTGAAGACAGGAATGGTAATTATATCCATGGGGCCCACCCCAATTCGCGTTTCACCAGCCCGGTTACCCAATGCCCGAGTATTTCCCCGGAATGGGATAATCCTGAAGGCGTACCCATCTCGGCCCTGATCTTCGGTGGCAAAAGATCCAAACTGGCCCCGCTGGTATATGAATCTTTTAGCTGGCAACACGGCGTTTTTCTGGGGGCCACGATGGCTTCGGAAAGAACTGCAGCCCAGTATGGAAAACTTGGCGAGGTGCGGCGGGACCCCATGGCCATGCTTCCTTTTTGCGGATACAACATGGGCGATTACTTCAGCCACTGGTTGAAGATGGGAAAAAGGATCAAACATCCACCTCGTATATTTCATGTCAATTGGTTCCGCACCGACGAAAACGGCAATTTTCTGTGGCCGGGATTCGGCGAGAATTTGAGGGTTTTGAAATGGATCCTGGATAGGACCAATGGGAAAAAAGAGGCGATAAAAACACCGATCGGCTATCTGCCTTCCATCAACAGCCTTGATCTGGATGGCCTGGACGTGACCACCGCAACAATGGAAAGACTTGTGGAAGTCAAGATCGCAGATTGGGAAAGAGAACTTCAAGATATAAAGAAACATTTTTCCCAATTTGGTGAAAAGTTGCCGCAAGAATTGAGGGATGAATTGCACAGCCTGGAGAGACGTCTGGAAAAAAGCAGACATGCCGTAGGTTAGTATTTTGTATCCTCCGATTTGCCTGGTTTCCCGATAAAAATATGTATCCCTGGATTTCCTTTGTAAGGGGTGGACAGCTGTGTCCACCCCTCCTTCGTCTTTTGATGCAGGCGGGGTTGCGCCGCTGTTGCCAACAACATATCCGTACGGGGAAAAGCAGGAACCAGTTTATGCCGGTAGGAAGGTGTGTACGAGGAGGGGATTCTTCGGTCGCGGCAAACTACAGCCGCTCTCTCAGAATGACAGGTTGTACCTTTTATTTCTCTGGCAGTAGGGTAAGGGGTACATGAGGAGGGAATTCCTCGGTCGCCTGCAGCGTCCTCCCCCCCTGTCATTCCGAGCAAGCGGTGTTTAACAAGAACACTGACATCAAGCCATAGAGATAAATGATGTTGAAATGGTAACAACAGGGTGAAAGAATAGCGCCACGAGGAATCTCGGGTAATGGGGAAACACTGTACTTGACGTTGGCAGCCATTCACTCCATGTAGCTGACGCCAACATATCAGGTACTGGAAAATATAATAGCAGGAAACGGCCTGCTTGTAATTGAAAGAAAATAAGCGATATAATCAAGTTGGATCAAGCCCTTGTTTGTCCGTAAAACCCTTTAAAAAATCAGCGGAGGTTTGGCAATGGGTACTTTATTTCATTTCGAGGATGTGACCCTGATCCGTGATGGACGCATCATCCTCGATCATCTTTCATTGAAAATCCCGTGCGGGGAAATTTGTACCATTGTCGGCCCCCCCGGGGCGGGTAAATCCACTCTTCTTTCCCTCTTCAACCGCCTTCAGGACCCCACCCACGGTCGGATCCTTTTCCGTAACAACCCCTTGACGCAGATGGATGTATTGAATCTGCGCCGCAAGGTGGGCATGATTTTCCCGCAGCCCTCACTCTTCGAAGGGACGGTAGCCAATAATATAAATTACGGACCTTCCCTGGGGAGGAAGAAGCCTTTTCCCGAGGAAAGTGCCCTCCCCTTTCTGCAGATGGTGGGCCTGGAACCGGAATTTCTGAGGTTGCTGGCGGACAGGTTGTCGAAAGAACAGCAGCAGCGCGTTTCCATTGCACGATGCCTGGCCAACAATCCGGAAGTTTTGTTGCTGGACGACCCCACCTCGGCGCTGGAAGCCGAAGGAGCCGCCGCTACAGAGATACTATGCATGGATTTGCACAAAAAAAAGGGGCTGACCCTTGTATGGGCTACCCATGATCTCGAACAGGCCCGCCGCCTGGGCGGGAAGATGTTCTTGCTTGATACCGGAACGATCGTAACATCTTCCACTGCCAAAGAGGTTTTTGCCAGGGCCCGATCCGGCCCCGAACTATATTCCGATGCAGCGATGGGGTATCTGCTGAATTCCTTGCTGAAGGAAAAGAAACAAGCGGATCCTCATTCTACCGGAAATAACGGGGAAGGTGATTGAGACGGAATCTACAGCCCTGTTCATCTCGTTGATTTTTATCGTCATTGCCATGTTGCTTTCGATGCACAAAAGACTGGGGTTGGAAAAAGAAATCCTGTATTCCACGGGACGCGCCTTTGTACAGCTGATCGCAGTGGGTTACATCCTGCAGTACATCTTTGCCAGCCAGAATCGAATCGCGATCATCCTGGCCCTGCTGGCCATGACGATCATCGCCGGCTACCATGCCGGACAAAAGGCCCGGGGGATGCCCCGCCTCAAGGTGTATGTCACGGCCATCATCGGCATTACCTCCGTCGTGGTGCTCTCCCTTTTGTTGCTTCTTGGTGTCATGGATTTTTCTGCCCGTTTTCTCATCCCCGTGGGCAGCATGGTCATCGGCAACAGCATGATCACTTCCGGCATCGTTCTCAACCGCATTCAGCAGGAATTTTCCAATCGGCAGGAACAACTCCTGGCAGCACTTTCCCTGGGAGCCTCCTCCAGGCAGGCGGCGGAGCCACTGACAATGGCCTCCATGAAAGCAGGGATTGTACCCACATTGGATGCGATGAAAACGATGGGCCTCGTGCAGTTACCGGGAATGATGATCGGTGCATTGATCGCCGGAGAAAGTCCGATGATCGCCGTCCGCTACCAGATCGTGGTTATATTTGCGGTTCTTTCCGCGGTTGTCTTATCCGGCATCCTTCTTTCCACGATGATCTATCGCCTTTATTTTACCAGAACACACCAGCTCAAGATGCCTCTCTCGGCGCCTTCCAGGCTTCCCCTCTCCTCATACAGTTCCTCACGCAGATAATCGTTTTCCGTACAAACTTGAAGGAATTGTTGATTGCACGGCGAAACTATATAAAACCAATGACACACAGGTTCGCGGGTTCATACTTTCATTTCAAGATCGGATTGGAGGCCCCTCGATGCAAGATTATGCGATGATGAATTTAAGGGATGTCGATAAACTGGAAAGAAAGAAGACCATCTTTCTGATGGCTGTCAGCCCCTTGGAGGTTCATGGCCCGCATCTGCCTCTGGGCACGGATGTCTTTGTAGCCGAGGAGATGCAGAAACGTTACGCCGAAGCGCTGAAAAAAGAATTTCCCGATTTCACCCTGGTCAGGATGCCCTCCCTGTTCGTGGGTTCCGATGCCCTGCCGATAAAAGGGTCTGTTTCCGTGCCGGCTACAACACTGAAAAATCTGCTCTTCGCAACAGGGAAAGCGCTGGCCGAACAAGGTTTCCATTATCTTTTTTTGTCCGATAACCACGGTGGGCCGAGACACCAGCTGGCTTTCGAGGTTGCCGCCCGCAAACTGTGGAAGAAGTATCGTTTCTACCTGATCAACCCTTTCGGGCTCGTTTTCAAATACATGGTTCAGCATGATGAAGAATTCATGAAAAAAGTGGGGTTGCCGGAAGGCCAGGTCGGCGACGATGCAGATTCACATGCCGGCACGAATGAAACCTCCCTCGTCATGGCCACCGACCCATCGATGATCTCCCCGGATTACAGCGAGATACCCCCCTCCGAGCCTCCTCCACCCAACCGCATGGCGCTCTTCTTTGCCCGGATAGCAAAAATATTTTCCAAGCAACTGGGCCGGGATCTCGAACATCTGGCCAATGTCCTCGGCTGGGTTGGTGACACCAACATGAAACCCTACATGGGTTTTCCGGCCATCGCCTCCAGAGAGGCCGGCGAAGCCATGATCAAGACCCGCGTCGGCATAGCCATGAACCTGTTCAGAAAAGCCCTCGGGGGCGAACCGGTCGAGATAAACACGATGTTGTGGGGTTTGAGGTTTCTCTACAAGTTGCCCGAATAAATCAACAAACTTCATCTACGGGCCCTGCCTTTCCCGTTCTTCTCCGTTTTCGGGAACCTTTCACGATCACGTGATGTTTGTCACTTTTATCAGAATGACAGGTTGGGCACGGCATTGAGATCAAGAGAGGCAAATTCACGGCTTTGCAGATAGGGAAAAGCGGCGGCGGCAATCATGGCGGCATTGTCGGTACACAGCGATGGCGGCGGACAGTAAAATTTCACGTCAGGGGCCAGCTCCACAAGCCGCTCCCGCATCTGCCGTCGCAAAGAAGAGTTGGCAGCCACCCCCCCGGACAGAAGCAGGGAAGCCGGCTTTCTTTCCACCGCGGCAGCGACTGTTTTTTCCACCAGCACCTCCACCACCGCAGCCTGGAAACTGGCCGCCAGATCGGGCACATCGAACATCTCCCCTCCCTTTTTCTGCTGGTGAAGGTAGTTCAGAACGGCGGATTTCAGGCCGCTGAAACTGAAATCATAGCGGCTGTCCTCGTCGAGATAGGCGCGGGGAAAAGGGATAGCAGAAGGATTGCCCTGCCGGGCAAGACAGTCAATAATGGGGCCGCCGGGATAACCCAGATCCAGCGCCCGCGCCACTTTATCGAAAGCCTCGCCGGCGGCATCATCCCTGGTCTGTCCCAGGATCACGGCCTCCCTCACCCGCGGCACCCACACCAGATCGGTATGACCCCCGGAAGCCACCAGCCCCAGCAGGGGAAATCGTATTCCGGAATCTTCCCCATGTCCCCCTTCATCATGAATTAGAAAATTGGCATAGATATGCCCCTCGAGATGATTGACGGCGATGAGCGGGATATCGAGGGCATAGGAAAGCGTCTTGGCGGTAGCAATTCCCACCAGCAATGCCCCCACCAATCCCGGTCCGTAAGAGACGGCCAGAGCATCAAGATCATCAAAGCCCACCCCCGCTTCATCAAGAGCCGCATCGATCAGGGTATTGATCGTGTCCAGATGAAGCCTTGAAGCTATCTCGGGAACGACACCCCCGAAGATGGCATGCCGCTCCACCTGCGAAAAAACAAGGTTGCTCAGGATCCTATTTCCGTTTGCAACCACGGCCACTGCCGTCTCATCGCATGATGTTTCTATCCCCAGAATCAATCTATCCGTTGCAAGCAAATCCTGTTTCTCCATTTCACCTGTAATTCCCCGCGAAAAATCATAACCGGGCCCTATCGCCCACATGTTCATTGACCATGACGATGGCATCCTCATCGCGGTAATAATGTTTGCGCCGCCCGAGGGCCACAAACCCGAACCTCCGGTAAAGCATGCGAGCACTCCTGTTGCTCGGCCTGACTTCCAGGGACATGCGTACAGTTCCCTCGAATGCTGCCCTGGAGAGCAGGTGTTTCATGAGAAGTGTGCCCACCCCCCTGCACTGGCAGGTCCTGTCCACGGCCAGGGTGGTAAGATGAGCCTGGTCCAGAACGATCCAGATACCGGCATAACCTATCAACCGCCCATGAATGGAAGCAACAAAATAACGTGCAAACTCATTGCGGAGGATTTCAGCCTCGAATCCCCTTCTCTGCCAGGGGAACACAAAGACCGATTCTTCAATATGCATGACCGTGTCCAGGTCCGATACTTCCATGGGTCGGATCTGGACATCATGAATATCAAATTCAAAACGGCCCATGATGCCAACCTTTCCTATGTATCTTTTTCCCGCCTTCTGCGTTCAGCCTCCGGCACCCGCAAGTATTCCGGCCGCAGATCAAGAAATGAATACTGCCCCGGAGAGGCCCCCAGTTTCCGTGCCGCACACGTTGCTACCGATGAAGCTCTATTCAGTGCCAACGCAGAGGGTATGGCTGTGTAACGATTCCCGATTTCCTCATGCAACAGGTCAAGATATCTGGCCTGCCCATCCCCGGGGAAACAGACCCGGCCCCCGGATAACCGTAACCTGGCCACCAGCTCATGTATCGACAGGGCTGTCGGGGCCAGCAATGTTTCAAAATCAGTGTTGCCAGCAGCTGCCGGAGCATCGTAGGGACGATAGAGCGCCGCATAGACCTGATCCCGCCGTGCATCAAGCATGGGGCAGACAAGAATTCGATGACCGGAAAGATTTTCAGCAAGGGCCCTCAGGGTGGAGACACCCACCGCCTGCAACCCCAAACCCTGGGCCAGCGCCCTGGCCGTGGCTATACCGATACGAAGCCCCGTGAAGGAACCGGGACCGACGGCCACCGCCACCGCATCCAGATCCTTCCTGTCTGTTCCGGTATCGTCAAGAAGACAGCTGATCAGCGGCAGAAGTCTCTGGGAATGCGTCTTTTTGACATTCTGTGTATATTCTCCTACCAGTTCGCCATCGTTCAGAAGGGCAACGCTGCAGACCCGGGTGGAGGTATCCAACCCCATAATCAACAATTCACCGGCCTCCGTTCCATACAGGTTGAACAGCAGAAGCCTCTCTTGCAGTCTGTCATCTTATTTCACCCTCAAAATTATATTCCAATTTCTCCGACATTCTATCCAGGAGTGCCGTGGCAGCCCGGCCATGAGGATAAAAAGTAATCACTCTCTCTGTACTGCTCATGTCTCCTTCACTGTAAGCCAACCGGATGTCCATTCTCTCCGGAGGCAGGCATTCGGCAAACCTGGTTCCCCATTCGATGAAGGCAACCCCCTGTCCCTCAAGATATTCTTCCAGATCCAGGGCATCCAGTTCCATCCTGTCGTCAAGGCGGTAGAAATCAAAATGGAAGAGAGGCAGCCGCCCCCGGTAAACCATCATGATGGTAAATGTGGGGCTGCGTACAACCTCTGTAACACCCAACCCTCTGGCCGCACCTTTGACCATCACTGTTTTTCCGGTCCCCAGCTTGCCGTCCAGAACGACAACCAGGGGAACTTGAATCATCTGTCCAAGTATTTCCCCCACCCTGCGAGTCTCGTTTTCGTTACAGGTGGTAACAATAACTTTTTTGTTCATCATGGCCCGCCCCGGGGCTTCCCTTCCTTTTTTTCATCACTTTATTATAACCTACCGGTGCTGCTTTGAAAACAAGCAAGGGAAGAGCCCATCCCCATCCACAGGTTTGAATTGTTCGCCGCTCGTGCTGCCAGGATGCGGTCAAGAATGATTGTCCCCTACCCGGGGGCAGGGACCAAATCGACCTCCCCCCGGAACAAAAATAAATCAGGGGCAGAAAGCCACCTGATTTGTTTCATCACCATGATTCAATAAATCGATTTATGTCCACCAATTGCGCAATGAATTGCCTGACCCGGGTTGCCCGCCGACTATTTCGGGGCTCAAACCAAAAAAGATTATCTTTGCTGATCGCCGATGATCGCCACCCGGGAACTTTACTATCCCCTGGGGTTGAAGATCAGGGCGGCAAAGAACCCCAGAACTATCGCTGCCGTGATTCCCGGGCTGGTCAGTTCGAACATGCCGGTGAGCACACCGATCAACCCACGCCGGGCCGCCTCCGCCATCGCCCCCTTGACCAGAGCATTGCCAAAACTTGATATGGGTAGAGAGGCGCCCGCACCGGCAACATCAACCAGTTTATCGTAGAGGCCAAAACTGCCCAGCACGCCACCGGCCACC
This sequence comes from Bacillota bacterium, assembly GCA_012518215.1. NCBI lineage: Bacteria > Bacillati > Bacillota > Bacillota bacterium. The sequence continues at coordinate 60,536 of JAAYSV010000019.1, read as the reverse complement.
ACGAAAGCGGATAGTATATGGCCCGCGCTCAGTTTGGTAAGCTCGAATAGAAGCTGCCCGGCAACACAGAATAGCCCACCGACGATGAATGCAGTTACATATATGTTCATCTGCAACACTCCTGCCATTCTAGATGTTTTCCTCCGCGCAGGTCATTTTTCCAGGGATACGGCATAAGCAATGGCGGGGATATTTTCACCCTGGTAGGATGTTGTGGGGCTATGCAATGCCCCGGTTGCCACCACCAGAACACGGTTCAGCGCCCCGCTGTCGGTCCGGGCCAGGATATGCCCCAACACCACGATTGCCGAACAGGCGCAGCCGCTGCCCCCTGCTTCGACCTGTTGATGCGGATAATAGAGCATCGTCCCGCAGTCGTTGTATCTGTCTCTCAGTGCAATTCCCCGGCGATCGGTCAACTCGAGCATCAATTGCATCCCGACCTGGCCCAGGTCACCGGTAACAATGAGATCGTAATATGTCGGCTGGCGTTGCAGATCGGCGAAATGCAAATCGAGGACCGAAGCCGCCGCCGGTGCCATCGCCGCCCCCAGATTGAGCGTATCCTTGACACCGAGGTCCACAACGGTACCGATGGTAGCCGACGTAATCCTGAGACCTTCTCCCCCGCCGGCAGTCAGCACTGCTGCAGCTGCGCCGGTAACCGTCCACTGGGCGGAACCCGGACGCTGAAATCCATACTCGGTCGGGTAGCGAAATTGTCTTTCGGCGCTGCAGTTGTGACTGGAAGTGGCGATCAGCACCCTTTCTCCGAAGCCACCACTCAGGAGCACGGAACCCAGGGCCATCGATTCGCAGAAGCTGGAACAGGCCCCGTAAAGCCCGAAAAAGGGTATCTGCATGGCCAGGGCGGAAAAACCCGAGACCGTGATCTGATTGAGAAGGTCACCGGCCAGGAATAGATCGATGTCTTCCGTCTTCAATCCACCCTTGCCCAGGGCGATGTAGCAAGCTTCCTCCATCATCCGCCGTTCGGCCCTCTCGAAACTCTTTTCCCCGAGCCGGTTGTCTTCGTAGACCACGTCAAAATCTGCACCAAGCGGGCCGGCCCCTTCCTTGGGACCGGCCACCACACCTGTATATGAAAGCAAGGGAGGATTGGCAAATAAAAAGCTGTGTGCTCCTATTTTCTGCGTATCCATACCATCATTCTCTCTACAATATGGCCGAAATTACCGCGGCAAGAAAAGCGGTTACCACGCCATACATGATCACGGAACCGGCCATCATGAACATCCTGGAACCGGTTCCGGCAATGGTCCCCTCCTTTTTGAATTCTATGGCCGCGGAAGAAATGGAATTGGCAAATCCGGTGATGGGTACAGTTATGCCAGCCCCGATATAACGGACAATCCTGTCAAAGACACCAAAACCCGTGAGCAGAACACCGATGAAAATAAAAAAAACCACCATCGGATTCGTCGCTTCCTCTTGCGAAAATCCCAGGGCAACGAAGGCATCACTGACCAATTGCCCCGACAGGCATACCGTTCCGCCACCCAGAAAGGCCAGGACAACATTCCTGGCCAGTGGCGGGCGGGGTTGTTTCTTCTGCACCAGTTTCCGGTATTCCCGTGGAGAAATTTTGAGCCGTTCCTCTGCTGTATTCTGCATCTTTCCCATTATCTTTCCGGCCTCGACTTTCCGCCCTTTGTTTTTCATGCGTTCAACGATCGTCTCTTACCCCAAAGGCCAGCTTGATGTTGGCTTTGTATTCCGTTATTTCACCATCATGAACATGCCCGGTTATGTTCATGATCTCTACCCCGGTAATACCCTCTACAGTCTGAGCGGCGTTCCTTACAGCACTGCGTACCGCTTCATCCCAGCTATGCTGGGACTCTCCAACGAGTTCCACTATCTTGGCTACGGTCATCTTCTCACCCCCTTTTTTTAACTTCGGAGCCCCGGCCAGCAAGTTTCCGGAGCATGTACATCCCCGGACACGGCAATAACCGGAAGGGATCTCCGTGGCGGCTCCGGCGGCCGGTTGAAGAATACAAAATAAACAACCAGGGCAACAAACAGAAACAGGACAAAGCCAAGGGCCAGAGTCGCCAATCTGGCTTCCATCCCTTTGGTCATCCGTTCTGCCCCCCTTCCCTGTTTCCCGTTTCAGGTCAAATTTCTTTGCTTTTGTAGTATTCAACAAAGGGGTGGTTTTTATAACCTGTCGAAGCGTAAATTATTGGAATTGAACGTGCGGGCATATTTCCCGGTTGGGTTGTCCGATGTGAAATTTCCGGGCCGGGGGGAAACAACGAGTAGTTGCTACTGGAAGGTGCTAGATGTCTTCCTGCATCGTCTCTCTCATTCTCTGCAGCACCTTTATTTCGAGGCGTGAAACCTGTTTCTGCGAGCAGCCCAGAAGTGAAGCCACTTCCTGCTGGCTCTTTTCCTTGAAATAGCGATAAAAAATGATCCTGCGCTCTGCGGGAGAGAGTGATAGCAGGGCTTCCTTCAGCCATGTTTTGCGGATATATTCTTCTTCCAGGGCCTGGCCCGATGGCATCTGGGCCAGTTGCTCGGCACCCGGAAAGACCGGACGGGGGTACTCACTTTCAATGGCCGCCTCCTCGGGGCTAACACCTTTGGCCGTGGCCAGAGCAGAGAGGGAAGATGCCTTCCTGACTGAAGGCCCACGGAGAAGATTGTGGCCCCGCCGCAGGTACATCCTTATCTCGCCCATGATCCATTTCACGGCATAGGTGGTCAATTTGACACCCACTGCAGGATCAAAACGTTCGATAGCCTTCAGAAGCCCCATATAGCCAACCTGCACGAGATCATCGGTATCATGATAGGTATTGGTGAAACGCTGCACCAGCCCCAGGACCATGGGACGGAGCTTCAGCAACAGCTGTTCCCCGGCCCTGTCATCCCCGGCATGGAACAGTTCCAGAAGCCGATCAATTTCCATCCGCGTTACCCTCTTCGTCGGCAGCCGCAGCCTGCCCGGATTTGGGGGAGAGACGCTTGACCATGCGCACGGTCGTCCCCCGGCCCTTGCCGGAGATAACGATCAGCTCATCCATGAAGCTTTCCATGATGGAGAACCCCATGCCCGAACGCTCCAGTTCCGGCTTGCTGGTATAGAAAGGTTGCCGCGCCTGCTCGATGTCCGCAATCCCCCGCCCCTGGTCGGTTATCTCGACGGTAAGGATGCTGTCCTCGATGAAGGCGAAAAATATGACGGGTCCGATTTCATCTTCATAACCATGGATGATTGCGTTGGTCACCGCCTCCGAAACAGCCGTTTTGATATCGCTTATCTCCTCCAGCGTGGGATCGAGGCGGGCGGCGAAAGCAGCGATCACGGCACGGGCAAATGCCTCGTTTCTGGAAAGACCGGGTATCTCCATTCTCATATAATCTTTTCCCCTGTATTCCATCATTATCTACCTCCCTGTGTCAGCTTTTGAATTGTTCATGTGGCAAGAAAACTTTCCACCTGCCGCTATATCTTTTTCAGGGCCTCCTGCTCATCCCGGTACATGGAAATGATCCGGAGCAGCCCCGACATCTCGATCAACCTGGCCACCGTCCTCGACGGACTGCATATGGCCACCTTGCCTCCCCTCTGATCAACCTGCTTGTAGCGGCCGATTAGAGCCCCCACTCCCGAACTGTCCATGAACGTAACCTCTTTGAAATCAACAATCAAATTGCGAGCCCCATCCTTTCCCCATTCCCGGGCAAAGGTTTTCCTGAATTCCCTCGCGCTATGGTGGTCCAGTTCGCCCTTCAACTTGATGATCAGATTGTGGCCCCTGCGATTTGTCCTGATCTGCATGACTACCCTCCCGAGCCGATTTAGCAAAAAACGGAAAATCTTCCGCTGTGGAAAATAATTCTTCATCTACGAGATTATTCCTGCAAATTTTTCGACATTCATAAAAATATATTATCTGTTATAATTATCATAAAAATATATTCCGGGGGACAATCAACATGTTGACCTCTACTGGCAGGCCCGTGGGCAGAAAAAAATTGTGTTGTTTCCTTCTTGTTTTCTGGTCCGTGTTCATCATGATGGGCGCATTTCCCCTTCCCCTTCATGGTCATCTCCCGGCCCATGGCATCGTTGCAGCAAATTCCACCGCTTCAAGTAATGCCTCCCGGACAGTTGCCTGTTCGTGGGGACGTGGAAATGAAGGCCAGCTGGGTCACGGGGAGAAAAAAAGATCTCCGCTGAAAATTGATGACCTTCACGGCGTAAAGGAAGTGTCCGCCGGTGAACATCATTCCCTGGTGCTGATGGAAAATGGCGATGTGTTCGCTTTCGGCAAGAATGACAAGGGGCAGCTGGGGCTGGGAACAATTGCGAAATCGGTTACCACCCCCACCAGGATCAACCTTGACCATGTGGAAGCCATCGCCGCCGGTTACTCACATACATTGCTGCTGAAGGACGGGCGGGTCTACTCCTGCGGGGAGGGAACATACGGTGCGCTGGGACATGGCGACAAAAAGAATAAATCCTCCCCCCAATTGGTCAATGACCCCAACCTCAACGATGTCAAGGCCATCGCCGCCGGCTTCCACTACTCCCTGGTATTGCTTGAAAACGGCAACGTCTACGCTTTCGGCCAGAACGACAGGGGAAAATTGGGGTTGGGTGATACGAAGCAGAGGCTCACCCCCACCAGGATCGGCCTCGACAATGTGGAGGCCATCGCCGCCGGATACTCCCATACGCTGCTGCTGAAGGAAGGCCGCGTTTACTCCTGCGGGGCGGGAACATGCGGTGCGCTGGGGCTTGATGATACGGAGGATAGAAACACCCCCCGGTTGATCGAAAATCTCGACAATGTCAAGGCCATCGCCGCCGGATGGGGAGATTACAACGGTTCTCACTCGCTGGCATTGCAAGAAAATGGCGATGTCTATTCCTTCGGGCGGGGGGACAGCGGCGCGCTGGGACATGATGGCTATGATGATAAAAAGATCCCGACCAGGATAGAATCCGTGAAGAAGGCTGCCGCGGTGGCTGCCGGGGGCAAATATTCACTCATCCTCCTGGAGAACGGCGCTCTTCATTCCTGCGGCGACAATGAATTCGGGCAACTGGGGCTCGATACCGACCAGGAGAACCTCCCCGTACCGACCGCGATAGATCACGATGAAGTGATCAGCGTCTCGGCCGGTTCGCGCCATGCGCTGCTGATTTCCACGATGCTCATGATCGGTGATGTTGACGGCAACGGGAAAATCGACGTCAAAGATGCCATCCTCGTGCTGAAGCATGTCGTGAAATTGATCGAACTGGAAAGCCTGGACCGGAAGGCGGCCGACACCAACGGGGACAAAAATATTGACGTCAACGATGCCATTTTGATTCTGAAATATATTGTCGGGCTGATAGAAAAGTTCTGAACCACGGTTCCGGAATGTGCAGAAAGCAGAAGAAACCTCCGGATGCAGGCAGCCTTCTCCCCGTAGGCGAGATCCTGCCACCGCTCCGATCCTCCGAGGCCGAACAGGAGCAAACTTCAGGTCTTCACCCTTCCGCCTCCTCCTATCTCCTCCCGAAACTGAGCCAGAGGGAGAAGAGACGCCCGGCCAGTTTGAAATAACCGGCCCGCGCCGTCCCCTCGACGGCAACCAGATCAATGCCAGCCTGCTCATACATGAAGGTGGCGTTTATTTCGCCGACTTTCTGCCCTTTTTTCAGTGGCGCCTTCAGGTGTTCGGGCAGAAGTATCTCTTTTTCGAATTCCACTTTTTTTCCCCGGGGATAAAGAAGACTGAGGTTATCTTTGGCTACTATGTTTACATGTGTCAGATCACCCTTTTCCACGGGCATCACCTTGATAACCTCGCCTTTCTTCACCAACGGGACAGATTGGTAACGGGAAAAACCGTAATTCAAAAGCGCCCGTGCCGCATCGTAACGTTCATCGCTGGTGGCCCCACCCAGTATTATGGCCAGAAAACGGGTATCGCCCCGCTTCGCCGTGGCTGCTATGCAGTGATCGGCTTCGTTGGTAAATCCGGTTTTCAACCCGTCGCACCCCTGGTAATAACGAATCAGCTTGTTGGTGTTGCTGAGATAGACACCACCCGACTTTATTTCATCTTCCAGGAAATGCTCATCCATCCACAGGTTCGCAAGTTCATGGACCAGGGGATAATCCAGCAGTTCCCGGCTCATGATACCGATATCCCCGGCAGTGGTATAATGATTTTCATCATGGAGGCCGTGAGGGTTCACGAAACACGTATTTTTCATACCCAGATCATCTGCTCTCCTGTTCATACGGTCCACAAAGGCCTCCACCGAACCGGATATATGTTCGGCCACGGCAACTGCAGCATCATTGGCAGAAGCGACCATGATGCCGATCAACATTTTTTCCAGGCTGACCCGGTCCCCTTCACTGAGAAATAACTGTGAACCGCCCATGGATGCTGCCCGCGAAGAGACCGCCACCATGTCATCAAGATGTATTTTCCCTTCTTCGAGATCCTCCATGGCCAGAAGGACGGTCATGATCTTGGTCACGGAAGCCGGATACAGTTTTGTTCTGTCGTTTCTGGCAAAGATGACTTTACCGGTGTCCGTCTCCATCATCAGTGCAGCCTTTACATTGTAATTGAATTCGATGTCCGGCTTCTCCGATTCTTCGGAAGCGGCAGTGGCAAATCCGGGCAATACTATCATATTCAACAATACAGTGACAAGAATGAGGAAAACCAGACGGGTTGGGATATTCCTGCGCAAGAGTGTAACCTCCCTTTTTTCATATCTATACCCGTAAATCAAAAAAACATACTCCCCAAAAGAGTATGTATTGTCCAAAACAAAAATAACTTCTTTGCAGTATCAGGGCCGCTCTCGCCATCGATTTTAAATATCGCGGGCATCGATCCGGCACGGGGGCGCAATCTGCTGCCCCTGCCTTCTGCAGCCGGGCAAGAAATCCGGCGGATTCAAGAAACGGTGTCGCGGATCAGCGGCCCGGTGGTTACGGGACTGGCAACAATCTTGACCGCCCGGTGAGCTTCCTCCAGGGCAGCGGCAATCTTTTCTTCCGCATGGGCATGGAGGGTCATCAGCGGCATCCCTTCCTCCACCCCATCGCCGTTTCGGGCATGAAGGCAGATACCGGATGAATGGTCAAGAGAATCTCCTTTTCGTTGGCGCCCGGAGCCTAGCAAAGCAGCAGCCCGGCCAATATGAAGGGCGTCGAACTTATGCAAATATCCCTCCCGATCGGCTCTGATCACCCGCTGAAAACGAGCCGTCCCCAGCCCCTTTTCAAGTGAACGCGGGTCTCCACCCTGGGACTCGACCATCTGCAGAAATTTTTCGTAAGCAGCGCCACCGGTCAGAAGATGCCTCAACCTGGAGCGGATTTCTTCCTCATCTTCATCATTCTCCGCATCCTTGAGCAGAAGTGTGCCCAGTGAGAGGGCCAGTTCCCTCGGTTCATCGGGGCCCTCCCCCCGCATGATGCTTACCGCCTCCATGACCTCCAGGGAATTGCCGACCGCCCTGCCCAGAGGCTGATCCATATCGGTGATCAACGCTTTGACCTGCCGCCCGGAAGCCCTGCCAAGAGCAACCATCGTCTCCGCCAGAGATACAGCCCCGTCAGGTGTCTTCATGAAGGCGCCGCTGCCAACCTTGACATCCAGGACGATCCTGGAAGCCCCGCCGGCAATCTTCTTGCTCATTATCGAACCGGCGATAAGGGGGATGCTGTCCACGGTCGCCGTCACGTCTCGCAAAGCGTAGATCTTCCCGTCGGCAGGGGTGAGTTCGTCGGTCTGGCTGACCACCGCCAGGCCGATCCTTTCCACCTGCTTTCGCATCTCGCTCAGGGAGAGTTGCGTGTTGAACCCCGGGATACTTTCCAGCTTGTCAACAGTCCCGCCGGTGAACCCCAGCCCCCGTCCGGACATCTTGGGCATGTAAACGCCGGCAGCGGCCATCAATGGAGCCACCACCAGCGTGGTCTTGTCCCCGACACCACCGGTGGAATGTTTGTCAGCGACCAGGCCGGGAAGATGGTCCCATTTCAATATCCGCCCGGATGAAGCCAGAGCCCCGGTGTATGCGACCAGCTCCTTCGGGGACATCCCGCGGTAATAGACGGCCATCAGGAATGCAGCCATCTGGTAATCGGGGATACGGCCCCGGTCAAAACCCTCGACCATTTGCTCGATATCATCGGGCGTGAGTTCCTGCCCGTCTCTCTTTCTGGTGATCAGGTTTGAAGTTGTCATGGCCCTCCCCTGCGCCCGGTTCTGTTGTCTGCCCGAGCACGAATCTATCAGCGGAAACCGGCAGCCCGTCGTTCTTCAATTATCCGGGCAGAGACAGTTCGTCCAGAAATGAGGTGCCGGAAATGTCCCCGCCATTTTCCACCCCGAGATAGTCCATGATCGTGGCCCCCAGGTCCGCGGCCGTGGAGCGTGTCCCCAATGAAACGCTTCGCGGGTGATTGCCGACGATGTCACCACCCGTGCACTGCCAGATCAGCAGGGGAACATATTCGCGGGTATGGTCGGTCCCCGGCCAGGTCGGATCGCAACCATGGTCGGCAGTTATGGCAACAAGATCCCGGGGCCCGAGGTGTTCCGACAACCTGCTCAGAAAGGTATCGAAAATATTGAGCGCCCGGGCAAATCCCTCTGCATCATTGCGGTGCCCGTAAAGGGAATCAAAATCACCAAAATTGGCCCAGATCAGCCCCCCCCGGGAAGCTTTCAACGCTTTCAGCACCCCGAGCTCGACCACGGTGTTATCCCCCCTGGCCGGTATGTAACGGGTCGTCCCCCGGCCGGAAAATATTTCGTTAACCTTGCCCACCAGGGTCACCTCCACCCCATCGCTGGAAAGAAGATCCAGCATCGTCGGGCGTAATGGCGGCAGGGAAAAATCCCGCCGACCGGAGGTGCGTTTGAAGTTACCCGGTGTACCAATGAAGGGGCGGGCAATAACGCGGCTTACCGCATGTTTCCCGGAAAGCAGCTCCCGTGCCCGGGAACAGAGAAAATAAAGTTTTTCGAGCGGAATAACCTCCTCGTGCGCCGCAATCTGGAAGACACTGTCGGCCGAGGTATAGACGATCGGGGAACCGGTCTTCATATGTTCTTCCCCGAGTTCTTCCATGATTGCCGTTCCGGATGCCGGCCTGTTGCCAAGCACTTTGCGCCCTGCCACTCTTTGAAATTGATCGATTATTTCCGGGGGAAACCCATGAGGGTAGACGGGAAACGGGTAAGGCAGGACAAGGCCTGCAATTTCCCAGTGCCCGGTGGTGGTATCCTTGCCCGGTGAACGGAAGGCCATCCGACCGTAGGAGGCACGTGGAAACGGATGAGAAGGCACCCCTTCAAGTGGGGCGATGTTTCCCAGGCCCAGTTCCTGCAAACGGGGAACCTTCAGCCCGCCGACCGCCGCGCTGACATGTTGAAGCGTGGCCGCACCTTCATCGCCGTACCTGGCAGCATCGGGCAACGAGCCGATCCCCACCCCATCAAGAATCAGGAGCAACACCCTCCTTCCGGGCGGGGGGCCTTTCTCCTGCAACTGTCTTTCTATCTTGAGTTTTTTTTCATCAATAACAGGCATCATCGTTTCCTCAGGCGCGGGGATGAGTCCGATCATATATCTCCCTGATCTTGCGCCTCGTGATCTGGGTATAGATCTGGGTGGTTGATATATCCGAATGCCCCAGCATCTCCTGGACCGAACGCAGGTCTGCACCATTTTCCAGCAGATGGGTGGCGAAAGAATGGCGCAGTGTGTGGGGGGTAATGTCTTCGTTGAGATTGGCCTTGAGGGCATATTTTTTCAATATTTTCCAGAAACCCTGTCGGGTCATTCTGCGGCCATGCTGGTTGACAAAAAGTGATTTTTCATGATCTCCTTTTACCAGTCTTGAACGACAACGGGCCAGGTATTCCTGTACTTTGTCCACTGCCACAGACCCGATGGGCACGATACGCTCCTTTGAACCTTTGCCGCGGCAACGTAAAAATCCGACCTCGGGGTTGAAATCATTCAGGTTCAGATACACCAGCTCCGAAACCCTGATCCCGGAGGCATAGAGTAGCTCCAGCATGGCTTTGTCCCTTATACCGATATGATCCCTGTCCGAGGGCTGGCTCAGAAGCCTTTCCACTTCATTCATGGATAGAACGCGGGGGAGTTTCTTCTCCAGCTTGGGCGGGTCAACCTGCTGTCCCAGGTTGATATCGACGATTCCTTCCTGGATCAGAAAATGATAGAATGAACGGATCGAAGCGAGGTTTCTGGACACGGTGGAAGCCGCCTGCCCCCGTTCCCTCAGGTTTGCCAGGTAGGCAACGATATGCTTGCGATTGGCTTCTTTCATGGCGCCGACATTGTCTTTCTTCAAAAAAAGCAGATAGCGGCGGATATCGCGATTGTAGGATTCCAGGGTGTTCTTGGCCAGGCCCCGTTCCACGGTCAGATAGTGTATAAAATCATTAGCCAGTTTTTCCATCAAATACTTCCCTTCAACCGTACGCATGAAAGCGCCCAAAAAATGTACGCTCCCATTCCGGTACAAGAACAAGCAAACATTTCATACTATTCCACAAAGTAATATTAAAATCCTTTTTTTATGGCATGCTTCGTCCGGTCAAGCCAAAGTTCCCCTGCTCTTTCCGGATATTGTCGACCTCTGGCAGGAAATAAACTTCTTCAACCGGCCGGGTCACCCCAGGAAGGCGGTTGCGGCCAGGCGCATGAAAAGCATGGAAACGTATGTTTCCACCAGGCTGCCGATGATCAAAGCCAGACCCAAACAAACAATTGTGCGCCCGTATGAAAAAAGGTCTTCGCCGAATGGCCGCGGCCTTTTTTCGATGTAGATGGCCCGGAAACGGCGCCAGGAGAAGGCAAAGCCGGTGGCAGCGACTATCAGAAAAACGGGGATAACGATCATGTTGTGCGGAGCCACCGCAGCCAGGGAGAAGAGAGCCCCACCCACGGATGCTTTTTCAATCAGGAAGGCGACCGTGAAACCGATGGCTACTCCCCGCATACCAACCAGCAGGAAAATCAACGGGAACCCGTTGGCAAAGACTCCGGCAAGGCAGACCAGGGCAAGATGCCTGAAGTTCTGCCCGATCGAAGCGCGAAAAACAGAACCGTAATCGACCTCCCTGCCTTCTTCCAGCCCCCTCACGAACAGTGCAAAATGATCGGCCATTTCGCCGATCGCCCCCGGCTGCATATATCTGAGGACCAGAACCCCGCCAAGCACACCGGCCGTGAAAATAAATCCAACAACCATATATATACCCAGGTTTTCACGGAGATATTCCCTTATAAAAGCATTTATTCCCTCCCGCAAGGCCAATTTTCCTCCGTCAACATGATTTTGATATTTATACTAATTTATGAGCCACATAATAGAATATGACGGGGGGAACCCGCACATGCAACAGCCTTCAAGGCCACAGGAGAGCAATGATTGTCTTGGCATCGACGATCTCGCGGGCAACGATCTTCTCCACCGCTTCCCGCTCGCTCAACAACACCGTGTTGAGATTTTCTTCCTCATCCGCATCCACATCACGGTCAGGCTTGCCAACGTACTGAAGGTCATAACCGCGAAACAGGTGGATGGCTTCATTGCTGAAACCCGGGGTGGTGTATATTCTGGAGAGCAGGGCCAGCCTGCCCGGCCGGTAGCCTGTCTCCTCCACCATCTCACGCAGAGCACACTCCTCCGGGGATTCGCCGGGATCAAGTTTGCCCGCCGGGATCTCCAGCAGAGTTTCCCCGACAGGATAACGATACTGTTCCACCAGAATGATCCGCCCATCTTCATCTGCTGCAATCACGGCTACCGCCCCCGGGTGCTCCACCACCTCCCGGCCGCTCCGGGTACCGGTGGGAAGCTCGACTTCATCCACCTTCACATTGATGATGCGCCCGCGATATTTCATCTCTGTCTTCAGCATCTTCTCCGTCAGATCATTCATAAGCGTTCCTCCCCAATCCCTGTATTTGTTTTCACACCGGTCATCGTTCTTTCTCTTCATGGCCGCCATTTCCGCAGAAACCGCTCAGGATCCGAGTCTGCTTTCTTTCCTGTTTCTTCTACCTTCTGCCCCCTTTTCCCTGCCGGGAAACGAAGCGGTGAAGATGGCCGCCGCCGCCGGAGCAGCAAAGATATAGGGATCCTCGTCGCTGTCCCGCCCCATGGAATGAAGCCATTTCTTTTCTTCCCTCTCCCAGAGAAGCTGCCCCTTCATGTGAATGGCACAGACCCGGTGCCGTTCGAAAAGCCCCTCATCCATCAGCTGTGCATTCATGTGCTTCATCTCCGTCTTTCCCATGTAGGGAAGGGGCAGGTATGCCGGTGAAAAAGCAGCAGTCTTCAGGGCGGTGAGGGTATGATGGCTGATGCCCCAGTGGCGCGGACGGGGGTCAGCAAAACTGATGCGAGGGATAACCACGGGGGTGCCGTCCAGGGAGGTCACACGGTTCACATTTTCCCCCACCTCCATCCCTGAAAAACCATATTTGGTTCCCGTCCCGGTCACCCCCGGGCCGGGCGCGATGATCACCGTGTCAACACCACCGGCCTGAAAAGCGGCAACGAGGCCGCTATAAACATTCACCGCCTCCAGGTCACCGCCGTACGCCTGCCCGGTGGTCACGGTCAGCCGGAGAAGTCCCTCCCTCTTCAGGCCATCGATGGCCCGGCTGAAAGAGATGGGCAGGGCGGCGGTGTCGGTCATCAGGTAGCCCAGGCGCAACGTTGGTTCCATCTTCTTCAGGGTCAGAACCGTCGGAGCGACCATGCTGTGGAGCTCCCCGATGATGACCGGGCACCCACGGAGACTTCTGAAATCGGTTATGGCCCCACGCGGACCTTCTTCTTCCTCACACGACTGGACCGCCAGCTGCAACGGGGTGTAACGCAATCTTATCAGATGCCCGGGGCCGGCAATCTTGCTGCTGCACCCCCGGTCGAAATTGAAACAGACGAAATGATAACCGCCGGTCCCGAGGGCCAACTGCACCGCGGTGGTGTTCAGGATGACCCGGTCCCCCACGGATACCGGCCCGGTGAGTTGATCGTAATTCAAAGCTTGATGAACAGTGCCGCCGATCTTGACCTCGATCTCGGTTGCACCCGGACGGCAGGCACCGATGGATATGACCGAACCTTCCTGTTTTTGAATCATTTCTTTCACCACATCCCGTACATATCTTGCGGACGGCCGGCAGGCACCCCTCCCTGCCCCACCCCGCCAAAACTACCCCGGGCCGGTCCGTCTGTCCGCGCTACTTATTTTTCGGCATGGCATCCCAGGCGGTCAAGGAAAGAGAGAAAGCGATTCCCGTCGATTACCCCGGAGATGGACACCCTTTCCCCGATCAGGTTGAGCATCAAGCCGAGGAAGAGAAACAACAGGCGACCCCCGGGGGGAAGCATGAGCAAAGCGTAGAAACCAAGAAGCGCTCCCAGCGGGTTTGAGCCGGCATCGCCTAACATGGCTTTTCCCCCGAGATCCACGGGAAGAAGGGCCAGCACAATTACCAGAAGAGGAAGCATCAGTGTCAGCGGCCCGGAAATATCCCCGCCATGGATCAGGCTCCGGGAACCCCATACCGGTGTGGAAACCCCGCGGGCTGCAAGGCCCCAGAACGAAATGGCCAATCCCAGGAACAGAAATACTTTCAAAGCTCTCCCCGGCCGCCGATCCAGAAAATTCAAGCCATTGGCCCAGAAAAGGACAGTCAGCACGGCCATCGCCTTCAGAAGCAGCACCGCTGCAGGGGAAACCGTTTCCGTGTACATATTCCGGGCCAGCAGGCCGTCATTGAAGACCACCAACACCGTTAGAGCCGTTCCCCAGAGCGCTTTCAGCATACCCGCGGTCAGGCGGCCTTCCATCAACGATGAAAAATGTCCCCGGTACCCCCTGATATTTTCGTCGAAAATGTCGTCCAGAAACCCTATTGCCATCAGGCCCAGGGCAAGCACTATCGGCGGAAAAACAGCCTGGCCGAACCCGGAAAAAGAGGAGGCAAATTTGCCACTGCACAGGGGAAGGCATATCACTGCCGGTATCCAGGAAAGCACGATGGCCGGCCCCAGAGCCGGAGTGATCCTGTGGCCAAGGTAGTTTTTCCGCCTGATACCGGCCTGACAGTAGAGGAAGATCAGGCGCGGAGTCAGGAAAAAAACAACAAAAAGGCCCATGGCAACAGAAACAGCAACAGCGATATCCTCCATCATTTTTCCCCCACCCCTCCGGCCCGGACCCCATGCCAGAGTTCGCGGCAGACAGCCATGAATTGCCGCCCCCGGTGTAAAAATGAAAGGAGATCCCGTCCCCGTTCCCGATGGCTCATCGGTGCCGGAACCTCGGCCACCCTGTATCCGCGGCGCAATGCTTCGAGTGTCAACGCTACCTCCAGGCCAAAACCACGGGGCGGCTTCTTCATATCCAGCAGCAGCTGTGCAGGCAAAACCCTCTGCCCGGAAAGCGGTTCAACAAATTTCTGCCGCGAGAGCAGGTACAGGCCGGCGCGCGAAAATCTTTTAACGATGCCAAACCCGCCTTTTCCGGAACGGGGCGGGAAGACAGCGATGGCCATATCCACCAAACCTGCCATGACCGGTTCCATGATACGAACAATCTCCAGCGCACTGGAACCAAGATCCGCGTCCACAAGAGCAAGCAGGGGATACCGCGCAAACCGTGCCCCCCGCCAGACGGCCTCGCCCTTGCCCCTGTTGCTGCCAAGGCGAAACACTTCTGCCCCCGCGGCAGCTGCGGCAGAAGCGGTGCCATCCGTTGAACCATCGTCGATGACGATTATCTCACCGATTCCCCGGGCCTTGCCCAGTGCATCGACCGTGGCAGCGATCCGCGCCGCCTCGTTGAAAGCCGGTACCAGAGCTGTCACTGATTTCATGACTGCCCATCCTCCTTGCCACCCGTGGGAAGAATCCCCCTGCTGCCAGATCCAAAACCGTAATGGCCTTCGGTTTCCTTGCGGATCAGATCCAACAGGGTTATCTGCCCCCAGAAAGTATCGGCATGATCCACGATAGCCTCCCCCCATTCCCCGCAGCCTGCGGGAAGAACACCCATCGCTTCTGTCTTCGCCTTCCTGCCTCTGCCTTCCGTGGCGCCGAACCCTGAAAAAGCAATCACCACCCGGTAGCCTTCTGCCCGGAGGGAGGCAGCCAATTCCTTGAAAAGATAGTTCAATTCCTCGGCATGGCCTTCTGTTTGTGATCTGCCATCTCCCTCTCCGGAAGCGGCGGAACGGTCATAGAGCAACAGAGCAACGGCCCCCGGTACATCCTCGGACCAGTTACCCTGTATCTCTATTTCCCCCGACTCCATCAGCTCTCCCGCCATGATGGCATGATCAACCTCGGCATAGCCCCATGAAAAAACAAGTGAGTTCAGCAAACCGATCTCGGACGCAATCCCCTCGGCCAGGTTCTCGGCCTTCTGCCCCGTCGAACTTCTCAGACGTTCGATAAACCGGGGATGCAGGCTTATGGCACGGTAGCCTATTCCTTCCTCTTTCATCAGGGAGGTGACCTCCTCGGTGAACGGCGCGCTGTTGGAAATGATGTTGACCGTGGGCTGATCCCCCTTCAGGGAACCCTTTCCCGCAAAATTGAATCTGAAATAATCACGGAAAGATTCCCAGGCCGCCACTTCCTCCTGCAAGGTAGCGATCAAATCTTCCTGTGACGTTAATTTTTGCTCCAGTTTGTCAATCACTTCCTGCTGGTTGTAAATAAGGAAATCTTCACCAAACGAGATGCCCACCAGCAATCCTATGGCCAGTGCCAGGAACACGGAAGTCAATATTACCAGATAACCTCTGAAATCAAACAAAACTCGTCCCTCCCGGAAATATGTTAAAGGCCGATGCCCATGCGCCAGAAGATAACGCGAAAAAAATGTTGGATCAACGGCGATAGAAGCAGAAGGATGATCACCGGCAGCAACCCGGCCAGAAAAACAACGGATAACAGCGAAAACGAACCACCCCTGCGATAGAGGCGGCTGACTCCTTTCGCATCGACGAGGCGATCGGCCACTTTGAGCCTGACCAGCAAGGTGCTGGACATTCCCCGCCGCCCCTTCTGCAGGAACTCCATCACCCCAAAATGTGTCCCCAGGGCCACGATCAGTTCGGCCCCCTGGTCATAGGCCAGCAGCAACGCTATGTCCTCGCTGGTTCCCGGAACAGTGTAGATGCTGTGCTGCAGGCCCAGTTTTTTCACGCGTTCGATCCCCGGTGAGCGCCGCCCGTCAGGGTAGGCATGAACGACTATTTCCCTGGCCTTGCACAGAACCGATGTGGAAACGCTGTCCATGTCTCCGATGATGATGTCAGGACGGTAACCGGCCTCCTGGAGAGCATCCGCCCCCCCATCCACACCGATCAGAACGGGCCGCGCCTCTTTCAAATAATGCTGAAGAATATGCAGATCTTCACGGTAATTCCTGCCCCGCACGACGACGACCACATCCCTCCCCTTGATCTTCGTCTGCAAGGGAGGCGACTCTGTCTTGCCCAGGAGCAGTTCCTTTTCGCGGCGGGCGTAAACAAAAGTGTTGTCAAAGAATCCGGCCGCCACATCAAATGCACGTCGGCGCGCTTCGGCCATCCTTTCCTCGAACAACTCTTCCGTGAAAACGGTGCCGCAAAATTCCTCCCCGCCCGGCAACAACACATTTTTTCCCCGGATCCGGATCATCTCCCCGTCCTGGAGATGATCGAAGATACGTTCATCGATTTCCTCCAGAAGGTAAACCCCCTTTTTCAGAAGCCGCCGGGGGGCGCTGTTGGCAAACAGGCCACTGATATACGTATCGGTGTTAAGTACCGCCCGGGCCCTGGACTTCAGCAGAGACTCGACGGCCAGTTCGTCCAGATCGCGATGGGAGATCAGCGCTATCTCGCCGGGCCGGATTCTCCGCACCATTTCTTTGGTGCATCGGCCCAGACGTATCCGCCCGCGGTAAAGATATCTGCCCTCGTTATTTTTTGATATTTTCAGTAATCTTGAAAGCGATGGCCTCGCCTCCATTCTTCAACAGAACTGTTTCTATCCAATATTCATCCCTGTATATCTTTCCCCACTGCCCTCCAATTTACATATCACGGCAAAATTTTGTTTTTTTGCAGACCTTCTTCCTGGAAAATTTAAGATTATTTTTATGTAATCTGCACGGGTATAAAATTTCATGCGGTGGTTAATTTAAAAAAAGCATCCCGGAAATAAACAACGTTTCTTGACCGGCCAACACATCACGGGGGAAGACATTGCCAGACAATAAAAACGCCAACAATAAAAGCAACATCTTGAGAAAAGCGATCTTCTGGACATTTCTCTCCGTTGTTTTTTTCGCTCTCGTCTACTATCTGCAATTATTTTCAATTCTTTCCCCGAATATACGCATACTGGAAGGGGAACACCATTATGTAAACTTCAAGTTCCCTTTCGTATATGTGCGCGGTGATGACAACGGAGAAATCATTGCCCTGAATGGAAAGCCAACCCCTCCACAGCATAGCCGCATAAACTTCCCTCTCAGCGTGGAGGGTGTGAAACAGGGGCAGGCCAATCTGGAATTTGCCCTCTTCGGGCGTATCCCCCTGCGCTATGTCACCATCAATATCTTACCCGAAATAAACATGGTTCCCGGAGGCCATTCCATCGGCATCAAGATACATTCGGATGGTGTCTCGGTGGTGGGTTTCTACCATTTTCCGTCCGGCGGCGTGAGTTCTTCCCCGGCCAGGAACGCCGGTATCAAACTTGGCGACTCGATCCTGGCCGTGGAAGGGGAGAAGGTCAAGAATGTCAAACATACTGCCGAACTTCTGCAGAAAGCAGCCCGGAAAGGCTCGTTCACGATCACGATTCGCAGGAAAGACAGGGTACAGGATGTATCGATAACACCGCAGCATTCCGACCTTGACCAGGAATATCGCATCGGAGCATATATTCGCGATACGACCGCAGGCGTCGGCACTCTGAGTTTTTACCATCCCGAAAGTTTGCTGTACGGAGCTCTGGGGCATGTGATCGTTGATACGGACACCCGCAAACCCGTTGATATGAGTAGCGGTGAGATCGTCAAAGCCAACATCGTGCATATCAACCCGGCACAGAGGGGGCAACCGGGTGAGAAAACAGGGGTGTTTCTCAACCAGAATGATCTTTCGGGCAGCATAGACAAGAACACACCGTTCGGTATCTTCGGGCACCTGGAGAAAGTTCAGGGATTTGTCTCCCCCTTTCAAGATCCCATCCCCGTGGCGCTGGCTTCCCAGGTCAAGAACGGGCCGGCACAGCTGCTGACCGTGCTGGAGGGGGATACGATCAGATGTTTTGATATGGAGATCGAACGGGTCATGCCCCAGAAGTCTCCGGCTGACAAGGGCTTGATCATCAGAATCACGGACCGGGATCTCCTCAAGGCCACCGGGGGAATTGTTCAGGGAATGAGCGGAAGCCCCATCATCCAGGACGGCAAACTGGTCGGGGTTGTAACTCATGTATTTGTAAATGACCCCCGCCGCGGTTACGGCATCTTCATGGAATGGATGATCCACACGGCCGATTCAACCCCCTAAAAATCTTCAATTTGTGAAAATATATAAATAATTTATATTATTTGGGAAACTGGGAAGGATTTTCTAAACCAATGTCGAATAATTGTACTCCGTAAACATAAATTACCAAAATTGGAATGGAGGTTTTCAAATGTTAAGAATTGTTGTTGCCGATGATAACCCGGAATTCAACGATCTTTTGAGCAATTTTCTTAACGATGAACCCGATCTGGAAGTGGTCGGGTCCGCTTACGATGGCAATGAGGCGTTGAGCTTGTTGGAAGAACATGAGCCGGATGTACTTCTTCTTGATATCATCATGCCGTATCTGGACGGTATCGGTGTCCTGGAACAGCTTCCTTTCCTGCCGCTGGAAAAAATGCCGTGCGTGATCATGCTCACCGCTTTCGGGCATGAGAGCATCACGCGGAGAGCAGTGGACCTGGGTGCTTCATATTACATTCTCAAACCTTTCGATATGGATACTCTGGCGGAAAGAATACGCCAGATCAACGGCGCCCCCCTTCCGGTAAACAGATCTGCCCCCAGGGAATCTGTTCATAATTCCAATCATCGCCGCCAGAGCGGGCCCCCGGAAGAAGAAATCACGGAGATGCTCTACGAGATCGGTATTCCTGCCCACATCAAGGGCCATCTCTATCTGCGTGAAGCAATACTTTCGGTTGTGGAGGAAATCGAGCTTCTGGGAGCCATAACCAAGGTCCTCTACCCGCAGATCGCCGAAAAATTCCAGACCACGCCGAGCCGTGTGGAACGGGCAATCCGCCATGCGATCGAGGTAGCCTGGGAGAGAACCAATGTAGATGTGATCAAGAAATTTTTCGGTTATACAATAAGCAGCCAACGCGGCCGGCCCACCAATTCCGAGTTCATCGCCATGGTCGCCGACAGGGTGCGGTTGTACGGCAGCAAAGATAACATGAATTCCCGCATATCGGGATTCTGAGCTTCAGAAAAGAAAAGGGGAGGCCGTGCCTCCCCTTCTGACTGAATTTCGATCTTCTTCACTTCCCCCTGTTTTCCTGTCCCCGGCGCCGACAGTTCAAATCGGCGGTCAAATCAGGCCCTTGGCAATACCATCGGCAATCACAAGGCGTTGAATCTGATTGGTGCCCTCGAATATCTGCATTATCTTGGCATCGCGCATGTATTTTTCCACCGGGTATTCCCTGGTGTACCCGTACCCGCCCAGAACCTGGACCGCATCCGTGGTCACCTCCATGGCCACATCCGAGGCCAGCGCCTTGGCCATCGATGAATATGCCGATGTCTTTCGTTCCCCGCCAGGAGCCAGGCTGGCTGCTTTCCAGACCAGAAGACGGGCCGCTTCGATCTTCATCACCATGTCCGCAAGCATGAAAGAGACAGCCTGCTGCTGGATGATCGGCTTCCCGAACTGGACCCTCTCGCGGGCATATGCGGATGCCGCCTCGTAAGCGGCGCGGGCAATGCCCACGGACAGACCACCGATCATGGGACGGGAGAGGTCAAACGTGCGCATCGCCGTGCGGAAACCACCGCCTTCCTTTCCCAGGCGGTTCCCGGCGGAGACCCTGACATCCTCGAAGATAACCTCCGAAGTGTTGCTGGCCCGGATTCCCATCTTCTTTTCTTTCTTTCCGGCAGAAAGGCCGGGCGTACCCCGTTCGACAACAAATGGAGTAAGGGTGCGCGCCCCCCTCTGCGGATCGGTAACAGCAAAGACAACGTAGAAATCGGCAACGGCCCCGTTGGTGATAAAACACTTGGTGCCATTTATGATGTAATCTTCACCATCCTTGATCGCCGTGGTGGAAATCGAACCAACATCCGACCCGGCGCCGGGCTCGGTCAGGCAGAAGCAGGCAAAACTTCCCTCGCAAGCCATGGTAAGATATTTTTTCTTCTGTTCCTCGCTCCCGGCAATGAGGATCGGATAACAGGCCAGCGAATTTGCACCCACCGCCGTGGCGATGCCGGCACACCCACGCCCCAGTTCTTCGGTAACCAGACTTACGGTCAGCTCGTCCATGCCACCGCCGCCGTATTCCTCGGGGATGGAAATGGATGCAAACCCCTGCTTCACCATCTCGCGTATCAGATCCTCCGGCATCTCGTCCCTCTCATCAAATTCCGCCGCCAGGGGCTTGATCTCATTCTCGGCAAAGTCGCGGGCCATCTTCTGCATGGCCTGTTGTTCCTGGGTCAATTCGAAAATCATCGATATGTTCCTCCTTTGTTCAAAAATTTACTCCTTTTTTCTATCGTTGCATTCCGGCCATTATATCTTATTTGTTGACCATGTTTTCTATTTGAATACCCTCTTGTATTTTTCCGCCCTCTCGATAAGCAGCGCGGCATGCTCGAGGTTCACCCGGCCGATGCCGCCGTCAAGCATGCGCGCAATCTCCCTTGCTCTTTCTTCGGGTTGAAGTTTCCGCGCACGAGTCATGGTGCGCCCCCCCTCCACCTCCTTGAAAAGAAAATAATGATTGTCGGCCATGGAGGCCACCTGGGGGCTGTGGGTAACGGTCAAAATCTGATGGTAACGGGAAAGATCGGCCATCTTCTCCGCCACGGCCAGCACCGTGGCACCGCCAATCCCGGCATCAGCTTCGTCAAATATGAGGGTGGGCAGGGGGTCCTGGCGGGCAAATACGGTTTTCAATGCCAGCATAACTCTCGCCACCTCACCACCGGATATGATGTTAACAAGGGGTTTCGGCCGCTCCCCCGGGTTGGCGGAAAAAAGAAATTCAACCTGGTCCGCCCCCCGGGGACCTGTTTCAGTGGGGCCGATCCTGACTTCCAACACTGCTTTTTCCAGTGCCAGATCCGGAAAAACCTGCTGCAGATGTTTCTGCAGTGAAGCAGCCGCTTCCCGGCGCCGCTGCGTCAGCCGCCGGCATAGGGAAGCCAGTTTTCTTCCGGCAGTATCGATTTTTTCTTCCAGTTGCAGCGCATGCTCCTCGCTTTTTTGCAACCGTTCGCATTCCCGGCTGCACTGCTCGGAGAAATTCAAAACATCCTCCACGGTCTCCCCGTATTTCCGCTTGAGACCGCGGATAACGTCCAGCCGACTCTGTACCCTTTCCAGTTCACGGGGATCGAAAGTGGTTCCGGAGCGGTAAGTGCCGATTTCCAGGGAGGCCTCCTCAAGATGTGCCGCCGCCCCTTCCAGCAATTCTTCTATTCCCTTCAGGGAAGGATCCCAGCGGGAAACAGAATTTATCTGCGACAGGACCTGTCCCAGCTGGTCCCTGACCGACAATTGTTGAAAATCGCCACCCGACAGAAGCCGATATGCACTGGAAATGGCCCCGGCAATTCTTTCGGCATGGGTCAGTACATTTTCTTTTTCTTTCAGTTCCCGTTCCTCCTGCGGCTTCAGGCGGGCCTCCTCGATCTCCCTGATCTGAAAGCGGAGCAGGTCCAGGCGCCGTTCCCTCTCCCGTGTATCCTGGCCCAGCGCCGCAAGTTCCCTTTCCCATTCCTTTTTTTTGCTTAGCAGTGCGGAAATCTCCCCCCGCAGAGGGTGGATCGTCCCGGCATCGAAAGCATCAAGAAGTTCGAGATGCCGGTCGGGGCGTAACAGGGATTGGTGCTGATGCTGACCGTGCAGGTCTACCAGCAGATCCCCAAGTTCCCTGAGAAACGAAATGGGAACAGCCCTTCCGTTGACCCGTCCGATACTGCTGCGCCCATCGGCATGTACCTCCCTGGAGATGATCAACGGATCGCCTTCCCCGGGTTCCTCGATGCCTGCCTTCTTCAACAGGGAACCAAGTTCCGCAAGTGTCGGTTCCCCGGCCGGCTCGAAGATGGCCTCCACGCGGGCAGTCCCGGCACCGGCTCGAACCTGCCCGGTGTCCGCCCGCCCACCCAGAACAAGGCCGATGGCGCCGACGATGATGGATTTGCCCGCCCCGGTTTCACCGCTCAAAACATTGAATCCGGGGGCAAATTCCAGGGAAAGGTCTTCCACAAGGGCAAACTCTTTTACATGCAATCCGCGCAGCATCCGTACTTCCTCCATACCTGACCCGGAACGAAAGGGCCTTCTCTACCGTTCTTTCCCGCCGGGGAAGGGCAGAGATGCTGAGCCCCGCCGCCCCGGGATGCCCCGAACCTTGCGGAGGCTTCTACCGTCGGCCGGCGGAGGTGCACCTGCATCAATCTTCAACCGTTTTCCTTCAATTGCGTGTCTCCGATTTTTCTCGTACCATATGTTGGCCCGGTTGCCGGGAAAGTTGTATCAGCCATCCTCACTCTTTCAGCTTGAGGCCCAGAAGGCTGTAAAATGACCTGTTTTTGAAATCAACCAGCAATGTTTTTATCGGCGATCGGGATACCACAACATGATCTTCATCCGAGAGGACGAAGCCCACCTGGCCGTCGACAGTCAGCACGATATCCGATTGTGCGGTGGAAACGTTGATCTGAATCGCCTCTGAACCGTCCACGATGACAGAGCGGTTGGAGAAACTGTGCGGGCAGATCGGCGTGATCACGATGACGTCGAGAACCGGGTTCACGATCGGCCCCCCTGCTGAAAGAGAATAACCGGTGGATCCTGTCGGGGTTGAAATGATGATCCCGTCGCCGGTGTAGCTTTCCAGGAACTCGCGGTCAATATTGACATCGAGGCGGATGATGCGGGAGAACGGCCCCTTGGTGATCACCACATCGTTCATGGCACTGAAGGAGCTGATTTCCTTCCCCCCGCGCACGACTGTGGCTTTCAGCATGATGCGTTCGCTGATCAGGTAATCGCCGGAAATGATGTTCGGCAGATAACGCGGCAACCCCTCAACCTCCATCTCCGCCAGAAAACCTTTATGCCCCACATTGATGCCCAGAATGGGCAACCCCCAGGAAGCGAGGTCCCGCCCCACTTTCAGGATCGTGCCGTCGCCCCCGACCACAATGAGCATCTCTATTTTGCCATGCCAATCCCCCAACCGTTCGGACAGCAAAGTTTTGCGTTTTCCATCGTCCCTCTCCATCACGATCACGGGTATACCTTCACTCTCGAAAAAAGAACGGACTTTTTCAACCACTTCCAAAGCATTTTTTTTCTGCCAGTTGGGGATTATGCCTACACCTTTCAAAGAGTCAAAACCTCCCTGTACAGCGAATAAACGATAACGGCTACCCCGGCAACAATCAATAGTACAAGTGCCAGTCTGGTCATCAACTTTTCGCGGACAGAGTAGCCACCGCTTGCAAAATGCAATTCCTGAAACCGGTCATTATTAGCATTATATATCAAAATTCCATGTGGGAGGAAAATAAAATGATCGAGTAGCAACTCTTTTCTGAAAGCTACCGAGGTTAATGGCGTGGGTCGTTCACCCTTGACAATCTTGACCAGGTAAAGGCGTCCTTTTTTACGTACAATAAAATCAGCTTCATGGCTGATATCTCGCCTCTTCTGCCCATCCACGGTCAGGACCACGGAGATGGAAGGATGTTTTTCTTGCAAGGTATAGCCCGCTTCAGCGAGAACTTCCAGGGCCTTGCCCTGCAGCCGTGTCATCTCCGAACGTTTCCGGGGCTTGCGTGGGCCTGGACGCCGATATCTGTGCCAGAAATAAAACGCCATGCCGACGATGATGATACCGAGCAAAATGAAATCAATTGTGCGCAAAGGTGCTGCTCCTTCAAGCAAAATATAGAAAAAATTCGAGGTTGCCACGCGGGCCTTTCAGCCTTGATCGGGCCATGCCTCCATGTTCCAGGCCCAGGCTTTCCCCGAATTCGATTATATCATTAACCACCTGTTGGTGCACTTCCGGATCCCTGACCACCCCCCCTTTTTCCACTTTCCCCCGTGCGGCCTCAAATTGCGGCTTCACCAGTACGACGATCTCCGGGATACCGATCTCCACCAGCACCGGGATCACTTTTTTGAGGG
Source organism: Bacillota bacterium (assembly GCA_012518215.1). Taxonomy (NCBI): domain Bacteria; kingdom Bacillati; phylum Bacillota; species Bacillota bacterium. The sequence continues at coordinate 35,997 of JAAYSV010000019.1, read as the reverse complement.
AAATAAACGAAAGGTCGACGGTAGCAATGTCGGGGATCTCGCCCAGGTCTTCCCGGCGAAGATGGCGGATATTGGTGCGTTCCATGTTGATCACGCGTGGATCCTGCCTCAACTTCCAGTCCAGCTGCCCGTAACCGACATCAACGGCATAGACCTTGGCCGCTCCATGGCGGAGAGCGTAATCGGTGAATCCCCCCGTCGAAGCACCTGCATCGAGAACGACTTTCCCTTCAAAACTGAAATTCAGATCCCTGGCGGCGCCTTCAATTTTCAGCCCCCCCCTTCCCACATAGGGGTTCTCCGGCGGAAGGAGGGCAATCTCACTTTCAACGGGAACCATGGTCCCCGGTTTATCACAAACAAGACCGTTGACCAGCACGTTACCGGCCATTATCTCCGCCCGGGCACGACGGGAATGGGTGAAAAAACCGGCATCCACGGCCAAAATGTCCAATCTCTTTTTCTTCACCATCGCCTACCATCTCCCACCATTTCCCGGCAGCGTGAGGCAAGGCATGCCCCGGGCCAACCAGCGGATGGGGAAGGCATGGAACCCCGTCTACTTCATGAACCGGCTGCCGGCTACCGGGCTCTCTTCCCCTCTGATATGGGCCGCAAAAGAGACCGCTTCCTCGTAGATGCCTTTTTCGTCCAATCGGTGCAGGGCAAGAAGCTCTTCCCGGCTACCATGCGCCACAAATTCATCACCGATCCCCAGCCGCTTGACCGGGACCGGCAATTTATTTTCCTCCAGAAGCTCCAGGCAGGCGCTGCCGAAACCACCCGCAAGTACATTTTCCTCCACGGTCATGACCCCCTGGCACTTCCGGGACAGATCCAGGATCAGATCCTCATCCAGAGGCTTGGCAAAACGGGCATTTATCACCGCCACATCAACCCCCTCGGCAGCCAGACGTTCCGCCGCCCTCCGCGCAGGCCAGGCCATCGAGCCCAGGGCCAGCAAAAGCAGGTCATTGCCGGGGCGCAGAAGTTCCGCTCTGCCCCAGGGCAACTGCCGGGGGTTCTCCGGGGAGACACCCTCGCCCGCAGATCGCGGATAACGTATGGCCACCGGCCCTTCTTCATGATCGAAGGCCGTCTTGAGCATGTGACACAGTTCATTCTCGTCTTTGGGGGCCATGATGGAGAGGTTGGGAATGTGCCTGAGGTAAGAAAGATCGAAGACACCCTGGTGGGTTTCACCATCCCGCCCGACGATGCCCGCGCGATCGAGGGCCAGCACGACGGGAATTTTCTGCACACCCAGCTCGTGGATAACCTGATCGTAAGCCCGCTGCATGAAAGTGCTGTAAATTGCCGCCACCGGCTTCATCCCACCCACTGCCAGGCCGGCGGCAAGGGTAATCGCATGTGCCTCGGCGATGCCCACATCATAGAAACGCTCGGGAAATCTGGCCGCAAATGATTCGAGCCCGGTGCCGGCGGTCATCGCCGCCGTGATGGCCACCAGCCGTTCATCCTTTTCGGCCAGTTCCAACAAGGTCCGGCCAAACACTTCCGTGTAGGTAGGCGCCCGTTGTAAAACCGGGGATGACAGTCCCCTGGAAACATCGAATGGGCCGACGCCATGGAACTCGGCGGGGTTTTTTTCCGCATGAATATACCCTTTCCCTTTCTGTGTAAGGGCATGAATCAAAACCGGCCCTTTCTTCCGGGCAGCCCTCTGCAAAATTGCAATCAGTTTTTTGATGTCATGGCCATCCACGGGCCCCAGGTAGGTGAACCCCAGTTCTTCAAAGAGCATCCCGGGGATCAGCAATTGTTTCAGGGCCGATTTCAGGCGGGACGTTGCACCCGCAATCAACGGGCCGATAAGCGGTACATGGTGCAGAAAGAGAGTGATCTTCTCTTTGAGCCTGGTATAACCCGGGCTGGTTCTTATCCTTCCCAGATAGGAAGAGATGCTGCCCACGTTATGATCGATGGACATGTTGTTGTCATTCAGTATCACGATCATGTCCCGTTTCAGAGCCCCGGCATGATTCAAAGCCTCGAATGCCATTCCTCCCGTAAGAGCGCCATCGCCGATGACAGCAATGACGTGACAATCTTCCCCCTTCAATTCCCGGGCCTCGGCCAGCCCGAGCGCCGCCGAGATCGAAGTGCTGCTGTGACCGGTTCCGTAAACGTCATGTTCACTCTCCTCACGATGGGGAAAACCGCTGATGCCGCCCTGCATGCGCAGGGTGTCGAAGACCTTCTTCCTTCCGGTAAGCACCTTGTGGGCATAGCTCTGATGGCCAACGTCCCAGATGATCTTGTCCCGGGGTGATGAGAAAACATGATGAAGGGCCACCGCCAGCTCCACTGCCCCAAGGCTGGAAGAAAGATGTCCCCCGTTTGCGGAGACCACCTCGATGAGGAAATCCCTGATTTCGGCAGAGAGTTGATCCAGCTCTTCTTTTTGCATTTTTTTCAGATCCGATGGATCCTGCACACGATCCAGTATTCCGGCCAAGTTCCTGACAACCCCTTTTCATGTCGCTTTCTGTTTTCTGTTATCTATAATCCTGTTTTCTTCTGCCAATCCATTTATAATATTAACCAATTACTATATTATTTTCTATTTATCCTTCCGGAAAACGCCCCACCTGCACGGCAAAATCCTTTCCAGCCTTGTCAGCAACAGGCCGAGAGCCAGCATGATCTCCGTTGATTTGCGGATGGCCCTGTTTTTGCCCCAGGCCTTCCCCCCCACCGTGACAGCGGCCACCGCGGCTGTAAGCAGAATACGCAGGTAAAACTCCTGTTCTTCTTCGAAAAAAAAGAGATTGAAGAAGATCACCGCGGAGACCGCCCCGCTGACGATGCCGGCTATGTCGCCGATAACATCATTGCAGAAGTTGGCCACGCGATCTGCATTCTTGACCAGCTGCACCGCCTTGCGCGCCCCTTCAATTTTTCGGGAAGCCTTGGCATTCAACGGGGCCATCTTCGCCGCCGCCGCTGCCGTGCCGATACCATCGAAAACAATCCCGATCAATACTACTACTATCAATATTAGCAACGCCAGATAAAGTGAAAATACTTTCTGAAGAAGCAGTTGAGAAGCAACCCCGAAGACAATTGCCAGAAGAAAAGTCCCGATGGCCATGCGGATGACCCAGCCGTTCCCGGCCCCATTTCCTTTTTTTCGTGCCAAACATCTTCACCCCAAAAATAACGCCCCCGGGGATCCGGGAACAGGAAGCAAGCCGAAAACCCATGGAGCTCAGACCGATTATATAAATCAGGCATAAGTGATGATAACCCCGGTAAACTTTACGGCTTAGGTCCAGCAGGATTTCCCGGATGATCACCTGTCGTTGCCGATCAGGAAGTTTCCTATTACGATCATCCCCGCCATGTTGCCAACAGCAGAGCTGGATTGCCACTTAGCTCGTACTTTAACCCCGAAGATACCTTCCGCGCCCGGAAACAGCCTAGGAGATTTCCTCGATAAAGCCTTTCTGCTTCCTAGCCTCTTTTGCAGTGGGGGTTTAAGTAGCAAGCGGCTTCCTCCACCCGCACCACCTCAAGGCAGGCTACGCTGCACACAGCTTTCACCGCATACAGGTTCACCCCAAGCAGTAGTCCTTTGCCACTACAGCAATACACCACCCACTTGGGTCTCCACGGAGCTAGGGTCAACGCCTACATGCCTTTGTAGATCGCCCCAGTTCCTTAACCCCCAGCACCGACCCCCGACTGGGCGTCAGCAGCCAGCACCAGGGACTTCATTGATGTGCCCTCAACGGATTTTTAGGCCCGTTTTTGGAAACAGCGGCTTCAACTAGAATACTGCATCACTTATGCCCTGTGTCAAAGTATTATAACATAGAACGTAGTCAGCAACAACAGAATATTGACCGATCCGCAGGTCAAAAAAACAGGGGCAAATTGTTTCCTTCAATCCTGCCGGGAGACAACCCGGCCGGCCAGAAATCGCAGGGCTGCGGCACGTGAACCAAACTGTTCCAGTTCCTTCATCGCACTTTGATAAAGCACCATCACCCTCCTGCAAGCCTTTTCCCTGCCCCACAACACCGGGTAGGTCGCCTTGCCCTTCCTGAGGTCGGTACCCGTTTTCTTGCCCATCCGCTCGGGATCACCCTCCATGTCCAGCATATCATCGACGATCTGAAAAGCCATGCCGATGAACAGGCCATATCGAGAGATGCTTTCCAGTTCCCCGATGTTGGCTCCACCGACAATAGCTCCCATCCTTGCCGCCGCGCGAATCAAGGCCGCCGTCTTGCGGCGCCCGATCTCTTCTACTTCCCGCGGCGATAGATCATCGCGCCCCTCGGAAGCCAGATCCATCGTCTGCCCGCATACAAGCTCCCTGTACCCCGCTGCTGAAGCCAGTTCATGAACCAGGCGCAGGGCGTTCTGCTCGTGATGTGCGCCTCCTTCTTTCAGGCCAAACTGCGCCAGCAACTCGAAAGCAAGCGTGAGCAGCGCATCCCCGGCCAGAATGGCAGTAGCTTCCCCGTAGACACGATGGCAGGTTGGCTGCCCCCGCCGGTAATCGTCATCGTCCATGGCCGGCAGATCATCGTGCACAAGCGAATATGTATGTACCAGTTCGATTGCGGATGCAACCTCCATGATCACCTCCGCATGCAGGCCGAACGTGGCGGCAGCCGCCAGGCAGATCAGCGGGCGCAACCTCTTCCCTCCCGCCAGCAAGGAATGATTCATGGCCTCGGCGATGATCGGTTCGGGCAGAGAAGCTCGGTCGATGATCCTGCCCAGATATTCATCGACCATGAACTTCCAATCATCAAGTTTTCTGCCAAGTTCCGTCCGGGCCCGATCACGGACTCGTTTGTCGTCCACATTTTTTTTCATTTCCACCATGCCTCGATGCCTCGATTCCCCGATTCCTCGATTCGGGACCGTAGAATTATATTTACCCCTTTGCCAAAAAAAATTACAGGGGGTTTATTGAATCATTCTTCATATCTGTAGGTATCATCGCTGTCCCCGTCATAACTGCTGCCTTCAACCGGCAAGTCTTTATTGTCATCGACATCCCGGCCGCCCTCCTCCTCGTTTTTCAGGAGATGTTTAACTTTGAATTCCGCTTCGGCGAGCAGTTCCCTGCAGACCGTCGTCAGATCGATCCCCTCCTTGAACAACTCCAGCGACTCCTCCAGCGAGAGTTTCCCGCTTTCCATCTTCTTGACGATAGTTTCCAGTTTCTCCATCGCTTTCTCGAAAGAGATCTTCTGTTTGCCCCCGGTCATTTCCCGCGCTCCTCCCTGTATTGTTATTTACAATTGAAATTGGATTCAGACAACAAAAATCAAGAACTGTTCCCTTTTATTATCTTCTCTATCCGTGCCCAGGCCTTCCCATCCAGGAAAGTTAGCTCCAGCCGTTCGCCTTCACGCATATCGGCCACGGACGTTACCAGGCGGCCATCTTCATCGCGACAGAAACTGTAACCTCGTTGCATGATCTTGAAGGGACTCAGGCCTTCCAGCCTGGTGGTAGAATTGGCCAGACGGTAAGCTTTTTCCTGGAGCTGGTAGAGAAAGGTTTGTTTTAGCCGCGAGGATAATTCCCGCCGCTGTTCCTCTTTCCGCCCGATATACTCGTACGGAAGACGATAAAAACGTTCGGTGATGATATATTCGAGCCGCTGCCGCTCCCTCTCCACCCGCCTCCACAGGCCCGCTGAAAGCCTGTCATTCAGGGAACCGATCTGCCAGCGAAGATCTTCTCGTTTCGGGAAAAGGAGCGATGCCGCCCCGGTAGGGGTTGGTGCACGATGATCGGCCACAAAGTCGGAGATGGTAAAATCAGTCTCGTGCCCGATAGCCGAAAGGATGGGGACAGCGGAAGCGAATATGGCCCGGGCCACCTCCTCGGTGTTGAAAGCCCAGAGATCCTCCAACGAACCTCCCCCGCGAGCCAGGATGATAACATCAACATTGCCCAGACGGTTGAGGCGGCGGATAGAGGCCACGATATCGGCAGGAGCCCTTGTTCCCTGCACCAAAGTTTCAACCAGCAGAAATTGAACGGGAGCAAAGCGGTTCCCGGCGGTGCTCAGAATGTCCTGCAGGGCGGCCCCGGTCGGGGAAGTCACCAGCCCCACCCGGCGCGGGTAAGCAGGAAGCGGTTTCTTGTGCCGCAGATGGAAGAGCCCTTCCCGCTCGAGCTGTTTTTTAAGTTGTTCAAAAGCCAGATAAAGTGAGCCCATCCCTGCAGGTTCGAGCTCATCGACAATGAGCTGGTACTGGCCAGAAGGCTCGTAGACAGAAATGCGACCGATGCCCCAGACGTTCATCCCATCGGAAGGCAGAAATTTGCAACGGAAATTGTCTCCTTTGAAAAAGGCGCAACGCAACGAGGAACGCTCATCTTTCAAAGTGAAGTACATGTGGCCCGAACGATGATGAGTGAAATTTGAAATCTCTCCGGCCACCGTGATATGGGATAGGATACTATCGGTCTCGAGCAGACCCCGGATATAACTGTTGACTTCAGTTACGGAGAAGATCCGTTTATCATCCATGGCAATATTTTACCGTTACCGGTTCAATTAGGCAAGCAACCGGATAGTAGAAAAGTAATGATACAAGCGCTTTTTCTTCCCGACAGTTTACAGGAAAATCGTTGCACCCCCGAAGGATTCAATCAAATATTTCAAGCCCTTCTCCATGATGACGAACGCTACAATCAATGGATGAAGTGCAATTCAAACAGCTACTCCATGATGTCTATCATTTCCCATTCCGGTATCTGCCCATCAACCTTGTAATGCATGAACTCCAATTCAATAGGTTCGTTTGACCCGTCATTTTTGGAGATGATGACTTCGATCAGAAAATAGTTTTTTTCGGCTCCTTCCCTGTTATCGTTGTCGATAAAAATGGAAACAACGGTCTGCCCCTCAGAATCGAAATGAGCGACCAGAGGCTCTACCACATTGCCCTGCAAGGCATCAAGGTCAGCCTGATCGTAGTAATCCTTTGACATGATAAAAACCTGCGGCAGAACCAGGCCTTCCGGATAGGGATACTGGTGAGGCCCCCCCGGCAATTCCAACTTCTCCGCCTCCAGCGCCCCGTTTTCCTCTTCACTTTTCGTCTGGAACAACTCATCCGGCGGCGAACAGCCAATGACCGGAACGATCATCAAGATGAACACCACGACAGTAAACAGGAATACTCCAATTCGTTTTGACATTTTCCGCCCTCCTTCGTATTCCGGTATTTTTATAATCGTAACAATCCCGGCAGTTTCAAAACATATTTTTCGATGCTCCATCCGGCATTGAAGTCGATTTCATTTCCAAAGACAGGAAATTGTCCATGCGATGCAATTATAGCAATTCTAGGTTATGAACGTCAATTGTATGAATGCCCCCGTCAGCTGCCTCCACCGGAGTGCAGTGCAGGCCGGGAAGAAGACCCGCCAGGCGGAAACAGGATGCCATCTTGCAACCATTGCGAGGGAGTCAACGATGCTCACCCTGCCGGCACAACGAGCCACGCACAATGCATGTTGTGCTTCCCCGTTTTCAGGAGATAATTGCTGCTGCTTGGGTCTCTTTCCCCTATATTTATTTTGTCAACCTGTCGGGCTAAAAAAGCGTGATATAATCAAGAATATCAAAATCATCGAGAATATCTTCGGGTATCCATGAAACAAAATATTCCAAGGGGGCTTCTGGAATGGCATTCGTATATACCAATTTTCTGGATGGCAACTATTATTTGCATCAGGGATTGACCAGGAAGGGCAATCCGCGCTACTGGTTTTCAAAAAAACCGGATGGAACCCTTGTTGATAGAATTCCCGATGGTTACAGAGTACATGAAACACCAAACGGAATGGTATATCTGGCAAAGATAAGGCCACCGGTTTTCTCCAGAAGTGAAATAAATGCGGTTAAAAGCAGCATCCCCAAAAAACTTGACGCAAAAGTAAACATCATGAAAAACATGATCACAATATACCTCAAAATAGAATGCGATGATTGGTACAATCCCCTCATGAGATTTATCCTTGTGAACAAGAAAACCAGGGAGTTCGAAGCTCAAAGATACTGTTTCAGGAGTTCAAGTCGTGGTTGGATAGAACTGGATACATCTACAGATTTGAAAAAACTGGCAAAGAAATGTTGCGTTCGTCTGGGCCAAGATTCCTTTTATGATCTACCCTATCTGGTGGACGGCTTCCTGTGATCTTCCGGAAGCTACATCCTCCCCATCTTTTATTTTCTTCAGTTTATTTTCAATTGATGAAGGATATGTCATTATCCATGATCGGGGGCTGATGTCACCCCGCAACCTATCTGCATCAACACAACGAAAGTTCTTCCCGGAGCTTCCCCTCCAGGTCCTTGATGCAGATAGAGCCGGCATCCAGAAGGCCGTAAGAACGGTAATGGTCTCCCGCCGGCAGGGACAATGACCCCGGATTGGCAATATATATCCCGTCTTTCTTCCCGAGAGCGGGGATATGGGTATGGCCACAGAGCATAACATCGCCCCGATTCAACGGGGGCCGCAGATCCCCATTGTATATGTGGCCATGCGTCATCAATATCCTTCTTCCTTCCAGAAAAACGGTAGAAAGAACAGCCGCCAGCGGAAAATCGAGGACCATTTCATCGACTTCACTGTCACAATTGCCCTTCACGGCAACAATTCTTTCGGCATAACTGTTGAAGGCAAGTGCCACCTCCGCGGGGTCGTAGTCCCGGGGGAGCGGGTTACGCGGCCCATGATAGAGTATATCGCCCAGGAGAAGAAGATGATCGGCATCCTCCTTCTCGAATAACTCCAGAGCACGGCGTGTATAATGCAGCGAACCGTGGATATCGGCGATGAACATCAGTTTCATGTCTGTCCCCCTCCTTCCTTTCGCAGATTTTTTTGTTCGCTATGATACCCATAGAAATTGAACTACTCAAAACAGGCCATGCAAACGATTGCCCCGGGTGCATTGACGGTTAAAGATCCGGAAGGGCATAAGCCAAGCCCATCCATTCGCGGAAGACCCCCAGGGTACATCGATGGTTGAATATTCCACATCGGGGATGCCAGTTCCTTGCTCGTCGTTTCATATATTTTGTCGTATCGGCCTCGGTATGATACTATAATTTCAGCACTGTTGCGGCAATGTGCATGATCCCGGGGCAGGTTCGGCCCGCGGCCACTGTTACGCAACATTCAGTTTCTGAACAAACGAAGGAGGAAAGCCCCGACCACCGCCCGTGCAGAGTTTTCCGACCGTCGTTCTCCATGGGCACAGGATTGAACAGATGAATAAATTTACCGTGGATCCACGCCCGCCAATCTACCTCTCTCTTGACGAGGAACAATGGAACGAGAAGATCGCCAGATCAAGAGAGCTTGCCTCCCCCTGCGGCTTATGTGCCCGGCATTGCCGGGCCATGAGATACAAAGACACGGGGTCCGGAAAATCTGTCCTGCCAGCAACCGGTTTCTGCGGAATAACATACCGGGCGCTCATATCTTCCTTCGGGCCGCATTTTGGCGAGGAATCCCCGCTGGTGGGTTCGAGGGGGTCGGGCACCATCTTCTTTGCCGGCTGCAATCTGGGTTGCTCATTTTGCCAGAACTACACCCTGGCCCACCTGGGTGAAGGGCGGGAAGTCACCGATGAACAGCTGGCCCACATCATGCTCAGGGTGCAGCAGATGGGTTGCCACAACATCAATCTGGTGACGCCTACCCATGTGGTCCCCAACATCCTGAATGCGGTGAGAACCGCCTCCCGTCTTGGCCTCGAACTCCCGCTGGTTTACAACACCGGGGGGTATGATGATCCGGAAACGATCCGCCTCCTGGACGGGGTCGTCGATATCTACATGCCCGATATGAAATACGGTGAACGCGAACCTGCCGAGGAATTTTCCGGAGCACCCGATTACCCGGAAATCAATTTTGCGGTGGTCAAGGAAATGCACCGGCAGGTCGGGGATCTGGTCTTCAACAATCAGAATGGAACGGCGGTCCATGGCCTTCTGGTAAGGCATCTGGTTCTGCCGGAAGGGAAAGCCGGCACGGAGAAAATAATGACTTTCATCGCTGAAAAAATCTCCCGTGACACCTACGTCAACATCATGGCGCAGTACCGGCCCTGCTACAAGGTCGTGGGGCATCCTGTGCTGGGAAGAAGGATCACTTCCAGCGAATACCGGGCTGCCCTGGAAATCGCCCGCAAAGCCGGGCTGAGAAGAATCTGAAAACAGAACAACCCGTTATCGTTTCTTCTTGGGGAATTTTTCTGCCCCCTTTGGCCGGGAAAGACCCGAGACCAAGCCAGCCGCCCGAAAAGACAAAGGGGACGGCTCGCCACCCCTGGCAGCGAAAACCGTCCCCAAAATTGTTCACCTGAAACGAAGGTTCACGATTTATAACAGATTGTTCTGTATCCTGCAGGCTTTCAACGCATTCTTGATAAGCATGCGATTGGTTACCGAGCCCACACCACCGGGAACAGGAGTGATGGCTTTGGTCTTATCCTTGACGGCATCAAAAGAAACGTCACCGACAGTCTTGGTCTTGGGCTTGCCTTTCTCGTTGAGCACTGGCTGGCCGTTCTCATCAAGTACCTTGACCCGGTTTATACCCACGTCGATCACGATCGCCCCTTCCTTGACCAGGTCCGGGCCAATCAGATCAGCCTTGCCCGCGGCAACGATCAGAATGTCGGCTTTGGTTGTATGCTGCGCCAGATTGCCCTTCATGCTCGTAAATACATGAGTTACAGTGGTGGTAGCATTGCGGTTAAGCGCCAGAAATGCAGCGGGTTTCCCGACGATATTCGAGTGGCCAACGACGACGATCTCCGCTCCCTCGAAGAAATCCTTGGGATCGACCTTCTCGACTTCACGCGCATAGCGCTCCAGAATTTCAATCACCGCCGCCGGAGTGGCCGGCGGAAAAGTGGGTTCCCCGAGGGCCAGCTTGCCCATGTTGAAAGGATGGAAACAGTCAATATCCTTGTTCACATCGATGGTATTGATCACCGCACTGTCGGAAATATGTTCCGGGAAGGGGCGCAGTGGCAAAATGCCGCTCACGGCGCTGTCAGCATTCAGTTTTTTTACAACCTCGATAACATCTTTCTCGGGAATATCTGCCGGGGGATTCTCGTTGATATAGTTGAAACCAACCTCCTCACAAAACCTCTCGACCTGCCCACGGTACATCCTGGAGCCAAAATCGTCCCCCACCAGCAGGGTGGCAATACCCGGGGTAATACCTTTACTTTTGAGTGTCTTGACCTCTTCAATTATTTCTTGCATCATCGTATCGCCGATAGCCACGCAGTCGATAACCAAAGTCATAAAACCAGCACTCCTTTCTATTACAAAAATTTGATCAAACTTGCACAATTATAACAAATTATGCACATGTCTGTCAATTGAATTGATTTGCGCCATTCAGTTAAATCAGCATCGTTGTTGCTTTCTTTTTCTCATTCCGTCGCAAAATTCCCCCTCCGAGCCTTCTGGTAAAATACATGGACATATCAAAGGAGCACATCAAAATAAATTCAAGATTACCGATATAAAAACAGGAAAACAACCTTGAGTGTAGAATCAAATAGTAGTAGAATGGCTTTTGCTGGCATTCGCAAATAAAAGCTATTCAACTGTCGTCGTCCCCCGGAGATGTAAAAACACCCGGGAACCGACGCCACTTAAAAATATGACAAGAAAAAACCCGCAACGCTTGCCAGATAACGCTTTTTTGTATTTGGAGAAGTAAAAATGAAACGCCGGATAATATTTTCAATCAAATATCCTTTTTTGATAAACCCTTGCAATACGTGTATTTAACGGATTTCCAGCCTACCTATGAGGAATTGAAACTCCAATCGGACACGGAGAAGTCTTCCATTTTTTCCGATTTCCAGCCTACCTATGAGGAATTGAAACGATTATATTGAAGGAGTGGACACCCCGGGGGAAGCGCATTTCCAGCCTACCTATGAGGAATTGAAACCAGAAACAGCAACGTGTTTCCACACAATATATAAAAATTTCCAGCCTACCTATGAGGAATTGAAACCACCAACCTCTTTTTGCGTCAGTTCGTGGTGATAACATTTCCAGCCTACCTATGAGGAATTGAAACGACACATAAATCCTTCCCTATCAGCGTGAGGATGCTATTTCCAGCCTACCTATGAGGAATTGAAACGACGGCACCGGCGCAACAGGGGCTCCGCAAGATCCCTATTTCCAGCCTACCTATGAGGAATTGAAACTGGTCTAAAACTCACATATTCAATAAATGGTAAATCTATTTCCAGCCTACCTATGAGGAATTGAAACTCGAGGCTATCAATCAGCCCTTGCTGACGCATCTCCGATTTCCAGCCTACCTATGAGGAATTGAAACAGATCGCCTGAAGGCAATCTAGAAAAAATAAAGGGGATTTCCAGCCTACCTATGAGGAATTGAAACCCTTTTAACAGGGTCAAAAAGACTCCCGTCACCTAATTTCCAGCCTACCTATGAGGAATTGAAACAAAACTTTTTCATAAAAATACCTCCGGCGGTTTTAGATTTCCAGCCTACCTATGAGGAATTGAAACCGTTATTATTTCAAATCAATTATACGAACCGGAAAATTTCCAGCCTACCTATGAGGAATTGAAACAACTCAAAGCTTCGTTTAGTTCCTGCGTCCCCACGTATTTCCAGCCTACCTATGAGGAATTGAAACGATTATACATAACAGCCAGATCGAGCCGGTGAAAGCCATTTCCAGCCTACCTATGAGGAATTGAAACTGCAGGTATGTTCTCATGCACCAGTAGTCGTAGTCCATTTCCAGCCTACCTATGAGGAATTGAAACCATTATTTCACCCGCCCTTTTATCCGGTAATTGCCATTTCCAGCCTACCTATGAGGAATTGAAACCAAGGGGAAGGTCAGCATCAATCATTTTCGATGTGATTTCCAGCCTACCTATGAGGAATTGAAACTGTAAAACCTCCAAAGACAGCATATCCGCGAATTTATTTCCAGCCTACCTATGAGGAATTGAAACCTATCTGCCTCTGGAAGCTCTGTGTCGCATATCTCAATTTCCAGCCTACCTATGAGGAATTGAAACTATATTAACGATCTCGCTAATGCCTGAGTTTAGTTTAATGGGTTTTCTAGCCTATCCGTGATGGTAAATTATTGTCGGTGTCGTTGTAAATCTTTTAGATTTTCGGCTTAATTTTGAAAAATACCCCTTAAACCTCATAATATCTGCTTCTTCCGGTTAACCCGGAACACTTCTGATTTTCCTTTGTTGTTGTGCACCCATTCCCTATTGCTGATCAAGCAACCTCATACTTATTTTTCGGTATAGATTTTAGTAACAAACTACTATTTTATTCGGTATGAAAGGCACTTGGCTCAAATCCTGATTTAGAATAAGTTGTCATTGGTTGAAAAATAGAATGATACCGGGAGGAGACCCGTTTTATTGGAAAATAACATCCGCATCACCGGAAGTATGGTTCAAGCTTACATGGTCTGCCCCCGCCAGGCCTGGCTTGCTTCACGGCAGATCTGCCCGGATGAAGACAATGTCTATTTGGCCCTGGGGCGTCTTATTGACCAACAATCTTATGGGCGGGAAAAAAAAGAGATCCGTCTAGGACACCTCTGCCTGGATCTGATTCGCCGCGGCAACAAGCAACTAGTCATCGGGGAGGTTAAAAAATCTTCCCGTGCCCGGGAAGCGGCCAGATTGCAGTTGGCCTTCTATCTGCACGAACTGGAGGCCATGGGAATAAAAGCTGAAGGAGAACTGCTTTTTCCTGAAGAGCGACGCAAGGAACGTTTATTTCTTGATGAAACCTTGTCACGACAGGTTGCACAGATCAAATTTGAAATTACCGCTCTGTTGAATCGTGAATATCCCCCGCCTCCCGAGAAGATCAAGTTGTGTTCAAAGTGCGCTTATGCTGAATTGTGCTGGGCTTAGGCCGAAAGGGTTTCCCCCTTTAAACCCTGAATGTCCGGCCTTCCCAGCCAGTAAATTAAAATCAATGAGGAGCGAATCATGAATAAAACCCTTTATCTCTTTCAAAGTGGCCGTTTAAAACGCAAGGGGAATACGATCTTTGTTGAAACTTCGGAAAAAGCCCGTTATTTCCCCATTACCAGTATCCGTGACATCTTTATTTTTGGCGAAGTGGATATTAACAAAAAGTTGCTGGAATTTCTTCACGAAAATGAGGTCATACTGCATTTTTTGGGCTACCATGGCCACTATATCGGCAGCTTCTATCCCCGCGAACATTACAATTCCGGCTACATGATCCTGAAACAAACTGAACATTACCTTGATTATCCAAGCCGTTTGAAACTTGCACAAAAATTTGTAAGTGGAGCTCTGGCCAACATTTTGCAGGTCTTGCGCTACTATCAAAACCGGGGCAAGGATGTTGAAAAACAAATTTTGGCCATAACCGCTCTTTCCAAAAAAAGTGCAGATTCTAAAAGCATTGAAGAACTCATGGCATTTGAAGGGAATGCCAGGGCCCATTATTACGAATCATTCAATCAAATCCTCACCGAACAAAATTTTTTATTTCAGGGGCGCAGCAAACGCCCGCCCGAAGATCCGCTAAACGCACTGATCAGCTTTGGAAACACCCTTGTCTACATGAAAGTATTAACCGAAATTTACAAGACTCATCTTGATCCACGGATCGGTTTCTTGCATGCTACCAACTTTCGCCGCTTTACATTGAATCTGGACATTGCGGAAATTTTTAAACCGATACTGGCCGACAGGGTGCTTTTCAACCTGATAGGTAAGAGAATGTTAACAGAAAGGGATTTTGAAAAACACGGGGGAGCCGTTCTGTTAAAAGACAAGGGGCGTAAAGTCTATGTGCAGGAATTTGAAGATAAATTGATGAGCACCTTTTATCATCGGCAGCTCAAACGTAACGTCAGTTACCAGACATTGATCAGAATGGAAATCTACAAGTTGGAAAAACATCTGATCGGCGAACAAGTATACCAGCCCTTTGTCAGCCGTTGGTAAGTGAGGTGAAAAGAATAAACAAATGTATGTAATTCTGGTCTATGACATCAATGTAAAGCGGGTTGCCAAGGTGTTGAAGATTTCTCGTCGTTACCTTACCTGGGTCCAGAATTCTGTCCTTGAAGGTGAACTTACGGAAGCAACGTTTCGCTCCCTGCTCTCCGAACTGAATCAAATAATTGTTGAGGATGAAGATTCACTGCTATTTTACATACTGGGTAGCCGGAAATATACGGAACGAAAATCAATCGGCATACAGAAAGGCGGCGAAGAATGGATTTACTAAAAATATAACAGGTCCACCGGGCATCCGTACGCCTGGTATTTAAGCTATTTTTTAAAAATATCTTTCAAAGCCAATAGTGTAACCAGATAATTTGAATGGGCATCTTTTCCATTTTTAATGTCGATGATTGCCACAACGATCACAATTTGGTAAAATGTGTCGAGGAGGTTCTCCGGATGGGCCTGGAAAACAAACCTGAAACAATGATTGCCACTCTCGGTGTTGAGCCGCAGGTAGTAACCCTCGCATTGGATGCCCTTATAGACAGGGGGAAAAAGATCAAAGAAGTTACCGTTTTATACACCGAATACCCCGCTATAAGGGAAGCTCTGGCCGTTCTTGAAGCCGAATTTGAAACAGGGTACTACCCGGATCTCTCTTTTCATACCAGAGCAATATCCACCGGAGACGTTGCAGTGAAGGATTTTAAAACTGAAGATGACCTGCGGGCACTCTTGCGAACCTTTTATTCGGTAATCAGGAAGGTGCGTCAACAGGGATGCCCCCTTCACCTCTGCATTTCCGGTGGCCGCAAGGTAATGGGGGTAATAGCCATGACCGTAGCCCAACTCCTATTCGGTCCTGATGATCGGGTTTGGTATCTGATTACGGAAGGCTGGCGGCCCGGTGTCAACCGTCACCTTCACGCTGTCAACGGTGAGCAGGTCCTGTTGGTTCCGGTACCGCTTCTTCGCTGGAAGGAAGCTGGAACTCTGATGCAAACGGTGACCGAGCTTGATGATCCTCAAGAAGTGCTGTCCTGGTATCACAGGCTTACACAAAAAGAAGAAGAAAAACGGCAGGATGAATTCATCCGGCACTGGTTGACCCCCGCCGAGCGGAAGGTGGCCCGCCTGGCCTGCCAGGGTTTTGAAAATTCCTCCATTGCTTCCACACTGGGAAAAGGGGTACAAACAGTCGCCAACCAGTTGTGCAACATCTACGACAAACTGCGTGAATGGTTGAATTTTCCTGATTACAGCGTGGATCGTAATGTCTTGATTGCCCGTTTCTCACCCTACTTTACGATGAAAGAACCAAAGGGAGATTTGTGATAATGCAGATCCTGAATTTTGCCCATCCGTTCACCGAAAGCCAACTGGACGGAATAGAGGTTCTCGCCGGCCTGGAAATAACAAGTGTGACCGAAATACCAAGTCAGATCGATCCCGGCGAACCTATCGAAGCACAGATCGAAGCAATGCTGGACCATGCCGGACTGAGCCCGCGGGAATGGCAGACAGAACCGCTGCTGATCAATTTGCCTTCTCTGAACTACAGCGCAGCGGCCCTGCTGGCACAGTTGCACGGCCGGATCGGCCATTTTCCATCAATACTTCGTCTGCGTCCAGGCGCCGGTGAAATTACCCCTCGGTTCGAGCCCGCCGAGATCCTTAACCTGCAGGTTATGCGTGAACGAGCGAGGGAAAAAAGGTGATGATAGCAAAAAAAATATCTTGAATACTTTTTAAAGAGACTGGAGGTATCTAAACCGTGAATTGGGATGCAACCTACCGGGTAACAACTCCCCTGTTTTTGGGAGGAGCAAACCCGAACAAACATGCAGAACTTCGACCGTCCTCGATAAAAGGATTATTACGATTCTGGTTTCGGGCAATAGCACTGGCCCAGCTACGCAAATGGTCCACGGTAAAGAGTCTAGAGAACATTGTTTTTGGTAGCACTAAAGGTCAGTCATCTACTCTGTTAACGATAAGAGATCAAGAAGGGTTATCCGAAAAAAAAGAGAGCAGCTGGCTAAATTTTAATGGAATACGCTATCTGGGGTACGGTGTAATAGACCAAAGGGGTAACGCTATGCGTCCTCATCTAGAGCCAGGTGGTCGCTTTACCCTGCAGATTCGAACAAAAAAGGGAATACCGGAAGAGGCCGCCCACTTTTTACCACTTGCTTTGCAGGCACTTGGCCTGTTTGGTGCGGCCGGGGCACGTTCTCGCAAAGGTTTTGGTTCACTTTCACTCGAATCCATAGCCTGCAACGGAAATAAATTCTGGAAAATGCCTGAAACTGTTGAAGATCTTGGTACATGTTTACAAACCTTGCTACGCGAGATCAAAGTTGACAATAGTAATGATGCATTGCCTGAGTATTCAGCATTTAGCAGGTATAGCCGCGTTTGGATAGCCCTTACCGGATCTGATGCACTTGAGGTCCTGAACAGGATAGGTTATGAAATGCTTTGTTATCGAAGTTACGGCAGGGAAAATAATAAAGGCAAACATGTGCTACCGGACGATACAGAAGCAGAACAAAATTTTGCAGATGACCACGATTTGATGTTGGGTTTTTGTCGGGGGAATTCAATAGATACACATCCAAGGCGGGTAGTATTCGGGCTCCCTCATAACTATTTCTTTATATCCACCAGGGACAAAGCCGGTATAAGCCCTGCTAGTAAAGAATATAATCGTCGTGCCAGCCCCCTTTTTATCCATATCCATGCCCTGGGTAAAAATCATTTTGCGGCAGTTCTAACTTTGCTTCCGGCTGTCTTTCTTCCACGGGATGTAAAAATCGAAATTTCTTCGGGACGACACAACAGAACAACCGTGGACTGCAACGTAGATTACAACAATGTCACCAACTTCATTAACCGACCGGCTTTCAGGCGCAGCAAGGTGGTGGTCTGGCCATGAGCAAAATAGAAACCTTGAATTTCTCCTTGGGGCCAGTACAGAGCTTTATTTCCCGCTCACGAAAGACACGCGATTTCTGGACAGGCTCCTTCTTGCTCTCCTTCCTTGCGGGACAAGCCATGGCAGTAGTTCTTGAAGAAGGAGGCAGTCTAGTTTTACCTGCTGTCGCGGAAAGCAAAAAGTTGATCACCGACCCGCTTTTGCAGATGATCATGGACCGTAGAGAAGGAAAAACAACCAGTATCAACGGCTACAGCAACATTGTGGCTACACTGCCAAACCGTTTCCGCGCCAAGGTTCCGGCAGGTTTTGCTCCGGTTGTATGTAAGGAAGCAATAAAAGAAAATTGGCAGATGATAGCTGAAATAATCTGGGAACGATACCTCGCCGAGCAAAGTGGGCAGGGGGACCTGACCACAGAAATATGGGAGAGGCAGATCGATAATTACTGGGAAATAAACTGGGTCTTGAGCGAAGATGCCGGCGCACTGGATCAGCGCAAAAATTGGCGTAGCCATCTGCCCCCGGTTGAACCCGGTGACAAGTGTACCCTTTTCGGCGATCTTCAGGAACTATCAGGTTATTTACGCATACATGAGAAAGAAAAACAAGATGGGTTCTGGAAATCCATACGACAGCAAAGTCAGGCGGGTATATTTTATGATCTGGATGAAAATGAACGGCTCTGTTCCATCGCTTTGATAAAACGGCTTTTTCCGCACGTTGCCAGGGAGATAATTAAAGAAGCCCCCATCAATTATCCTTCTACTCCCTATCTCGCAGCCGTTAACTGGATCGCCAAAGTGGTCAAGGACAAAGCCGAGAAAGCTAGATCTTTTGCCAACCTTGCCTCTAACCTTCCGGAAGCTAGGGGTCGTGAAAATCCGGACATATTTCCAATTCTAAAAAAAGAGGTTTCCGATCATCCCCACGCCCGGGAGTTCGCTTCTCTTGACGGTAATTGTTTTTTCAAAGCCGCCCTTGAGAATTCGAATCTTTGGAATGGGCGGGCAAGCTCTTCCATGGATACGGAAGAAACCAGAAAAAAGCTGATAGAAAAGCTTGAAGATCTTGCCGCTCCCTCTTCGCCATTCTATGCCCTGCTCCTTATGGATGGTGATAGGCTCGGCGCGCTGCTACAAAAACATCAAACTGATACAAATCTGATCAGCAAGTCTTTGAATATGTTCAGTCAGCAGGTGCAATTACTCGTTGAAGAAGGCAATGGAATCACTGTTTTCGCTGGTGGTGACGACGTCCTTGCCTTGACACCCCTGGAAAATGCATTGACAACAGCAATAAGATTGCGCACTGCTTACCTTGAAGCATTCGCTGCTAATAATATATCCCTGGCCACTATTTCCGGAGCAATTGTTTATGCCCATTTTGCCACACCGCTCACCGAAGTGTACCACGAGGGACAGCGTTTACTTTCGGAAGTCGCCAAGGTTAAAACCGGCCGGGACAGCCTCGCCATAACCGTCTGGAAAAGTGTGGGCAAGGTGTTGAGCTGGTCCGCCCCCTGGGAAATAATTGTAGATAACTTCCTGCCATATATCCAACATTTCGGGAAAGCAACTGCTGATGAAGAAAAGTTTAAAGAATTCAGCAATAGTTTTTTCTACAATATTCAATATCGGTTGGCATTATTCACTACCCAGAATATAGATTTATCAACATTTTCAAATTCAGTTCTGAACGCACTGCTTACAGCTGAATATGTTAAAAGCCGCGGCTCGGATACAGATCACACTGAGGCTGAAAAAACCATGCGTCAATTGCTGGAACTCTGTCATCACTACTGGAGGGATGAGGAAGGCAAAATATGCAAGGATAAAAAAAGGTTGCAGCTCGAGAGCCTGTTTTTAATAAAATTCCTGTTGGAGAAAGGAGTGGAACGATGAACCTCCAATGTTGGGATTTTACTTTGATCGATACTGTATTTTTCCGTACCGGGCAGCCTTTCCATGCCGGTGAAGGCGGACACAGCCGGATCATCAGTCACTTTCCCCCGCCCATAAGCACTCTTCAAGGCGCGATCCGCAGCACCCTGGCCAATGCTCGTGGGTGGTGGCCCGGCCAAAATAAAAATTGGCCCGATGAACTTGGTGACAATACAAATTTGGGTCTTTTATCTCTGTTGGGACCACACCTGGTATGGGATAAAAAGCTCCTTTTTCCGGCACCATTGAATCTATTAATCAAAAAGATGCCTGGGGTCAATTCAAAAACGGATCCGAAGTCAATAAAAACCACTTTTCTCATACCTGGCGAAACATGCGTCTGCGACCTCGGTCCAGACGTTTGCCTGCCCAGGAAAAAAGAAAAACTGGACGGAGCCCACCATTCGGGAAATCTCTACCTTACCCGTTCAGGCTACAGTTCTGTTGCCAAAGGAAAAGCCCCTGCTACAGACGATGCATATTTCCAGGAATCATTGTGGAGTGTGGAACCTCGTGTAGGGTTAAAACGCAACGCCGGAACCCGAACTGCCGAAGATCATAACCTATACCGCATCGGACATATCCGGCCGGAGTACTATTTAAAAATACGTGTCATCATTCAGGGGTTACCCCCCGATTGGCCCGAAATAAAACAGAGAGTGGTTCCCCTGGGCGGGGAAGGGCGCTTGGCAGGAATCGAAATCAACTCTATTACCCTTGATGATTACCGAAACCTGCTTCCCCCATGCCCCTCGTTAAAGCAAACAAAGGATGGGCAGATCCGTTATACTATCTCTCTGATCACTCAATCTGTTTTTTCCGATGGAGATCAGCTTGAACTCCTTGTTCGGGAAGGCCCCGCCAATGCTCCAGGCAGGTGTGTCAGTGCCTGTATCGGCAAGCCGCAATTCCATGGAGGATGGGATCTGGCAAATAACGAACCTCGCCCACTGCAACCATGCCTGCCCCCTGGCAGCACCTGGTTTTTTGAAGCCGCAGCGACAGATAAAGAAAAAATAGAAGCCCTTCATGGATGCCATGTTGGTAATGAAGGGTCCCACTCTCTTGGTTATGGTCAAGTATTAATTGGAAAATGGGAGGTTGATTGAATATGGCCAGTGCAATAATGGGAATGTTTGCAGAAACCAATTTACACCCCGGGACCGGACAGGTTAGCGGAGTGGTCGATCTGCCGGTAGCCCGCGAGAAAACTACCGATTATCCGGTCATCGTAGGTTCCAGCCTGAAAGGCGCACTAAAAGATACTGTTGAACAACACAATATAACCAACAATTCAGAAATTGACATGGAACAGGTCTTCGGTAGCCAAAAACATGCCGGTTGCGTCGCGGTTTCCGACGGTCGCCTGCTACTTCTACCGGTGCGTTCTTTGAACAGCCACTATAAATGGGTAACCTGCCCCTATCTGCTGGAACGTTATCAACGCGACTGTGCTTTGGCCGGGGTATCGGTCGGCACAATCGATATCACGGCTATAACCGATTTAAAAGAGGGAGAAGCAATTGCCACCGGGAAAGGAAGGCTATACCTCGAGGATGCTCATTTTGAAATAATCGAATCAGGATCGGGAACTGTCCCTTTTGCCGAAGCGATCAAACCGATGATCAGACATTCCACGATAAAGGAACGCCTCGCTGAAAACTTGGTAGTGGTAAGCAATGATGAGTTTTCATATTTTGCCAGGTACTCTTTATCTGTAAATGCGCGTAACCTACTGGACAAGCAAAAAATCAGCCAGAATCTTTGGTATGAAGAAACAGTACCGACTGATACCCTCTTCTATGCCCTGTTTGCAGCTCGTCCCGGAGGAAAGGATCACCTGAACGCTTTAACGGATTTTTTTGACCAGTATCCCTACCTGCAGATTGGCGGCAACGAGACTATTGGGCAAGGTTGGACTGCCATAACATTTATCTATGGAGGTGTATCAGATTGAGCAATCGAATTCAAAGCATGCAGCAGCAGCGAGCCAAACATGCCTTGGAAAAGATCGAGGCAGCAGAAAAAAAATACCAAGGCGAAGATCGGGATAAAATAGTTGCTTATGCCGAAAATGCACCCGCATCAATACTTATTAACGGATTGGGCCAGGCAGCTGCCACACTACGGGCTCAGGCAAAAGGCAATTTTGATGATCCTCATATGACAGTTTACAATGCTATCAAAGAATGGCTTTGTCGCAATGACCCCTCGGCGCCTTATCCTCATGATGAGGATCTTCTAACCGCTATTACCAAAGGAAATCGCAAAACTTATCTTCTGGCACAGGCAGAAGCTTTAGGTTATTTGGAATGGTACAAAAAATTTGCGGTAGCTCTACTTAAAAATACCGGAAAAAAGTCAATAATGGATCAGGGGTGACGAAATGACTTTACCACTATACCAGTTGCCAGGAGAATATGAGCGGGAACGTATAAATTTGATTGAGCTAAACAGAGGCAACACCGGACTATTGTTCAATAAATACTGTAATTTCTGGGATAATAGTTGGACCATTGCAGATAGAGGTAAACTCGAATTTATTGAAAAAATCAGTAAAAAACCCGTGGGAAACGGGACACTACTTGATGAAGCGGCGAAAAGATTGATTGAGCTGACCGATTTTATGGAGGGTGTTTTTAGCTGTTACAGAACGCTTTGGCGTTTTACCATCGGTCTGGGATTGAACAATCCCATTGAAAATGGAATGGCCTGGCACCACACCCTGGGAGTCCCATACCTACCCGGTTCTTCTGTCAAAGGCCTGGTCAGAGCATGGGTCGAGCAATGGCTTGATAGTCCTTCAGAAAATGATATCAACCGCATTTTCGGGCCAAGGGGAAATGATGACAAAAATGAATCTATTAAAAACGTAGGTAGTGTAATCTTCTTCGATGCTCTTCCTGTTACACCGGTTCGGCTTGTTGCCGATGTAATGACACCACACTATCAAGGATATTACAGTAGAGATGAAGTTCCCGGCGATTGGCAGAACCCCAATCCGATCCCTTTTATAACCGTCAATACGGGGCAACCTTTTCTTTTTTCTGTTGCACCGAGAAATAGAACCGATGATAGAAACGGATCCGACCTGGAGAAAGTTCTTCAATGGATGGAACAGGCATTGGAAAACATCGGAGCCGGTGCAAAAACTGCGGCTGGCTACGGCCGTTTCATTCGCTGTGAACAAACAGAAAACAATTTGAAATCAACCATGCTCAAGTATAAAAAAGAAGAGGCCGAAAAGATACTGCCAATCCCCGCAAAGTTAGCCGGTCCGATTGCTGAAGAGATGGTCAAGGATCGGTACAATACAGATGAATTCTTGCAAGCCATTAAAAATAAATGGTTGTCCAGGATGCAGTCAGAAGAAACCCCTCCTGCTGACCAGCAAATAATTGCGCAACTACTTGAACACTGGTATCAGGTTTATCGTGAAAAGCAATGGAACAAACCAAACAAAAAAAACGCACCCATAATAGAAGCTATACGTGCCGTCCTTGAAGAGGAAAAGCCTTGATGCGGAAAATTATTTGTTTTTTGAGGTGACCCTATGCTCTTAACTTTATTTTTTGATGCGCCTGGACAGGTAGAATTACCAGTACATTACGGCCATCTTATCCAAGGGATGATCTACCATGGGATGGAAAATCCGCTTCTGGGGCGCTATCTGCACGAACATGGTTTTCAGCTGGAAAAACGGCGTTTCAAGCTTTTTTCTTTTTCGCGTCTGATGGGACAGAAAACACGTTTTGATCAGGTCAAAAAAAAGCTCATAATGGCCCCTCCCCTGGAGTTGGTTATCTGTTCACCAATTCCCTTCATTCTGCAGGAATTGGGCACCGGTTTTCTGCGTCAGGGGAAGGTCCACATCGGATCGGCAAAATTGATCGTAAAAGAAATTTCCACGGCACAGCCCCGGGTCAAAACAGATTCTGTACATGTACGTATGCTCTCACCGATGACAATTTACAGTACCCTTCCCCCCTCGAGTGGCCGCAAATACACCTATTATTTTTCTCCGTTCGAGCCTCGTTTCGGTGAGCTTGTTGGTGCCAACCTGCTCAAAAAACATCTCTTGATCCATGGAAGCCCCCCGATTTCCGAGGAATTTTCAATAAGGCCCCTTGAGGTAACCGAAAAGGATCACAAAATTACCCGTTACAAAGGTTTTATAGTCAAGGGTTGGATGGGAATATACGAGCTACGGGGCGCCCCCTCCCTGTTGGAGACCGCCCTTGCAGCGGGGCTGGGCGCAAAGAACTCGCAGGGATATGGTTGCTGTTCCCTGCTTGAATAAAATAAACTGAAATCGAGGAAAAAAATGGTTGGCCTTAGTTTTCTGGGTCCCACTAAATATCTGAAAGCCAATAGACTTGAAAAGTGGCGTAACAGAAATGAACGGCTTGCGGTCGAAAAAGAATTGGGGCTGATAGCAAAAGTTACCTTCCGGAAACAAAATGATAAAAATTGTAACGTGCTTCCCGACTGGTATGAAAAGGATTCACAATCAAACAGTATCGCCCATATATGGAATATGCTATTGAATTTACGCAACGATATAGCTCATTGTGCCATGAACACCAACGCAGCATCATCAGGAACTATCAGAAATAACACAAAAAATCTGATACCGGCACTGGGAGCTTTACTTGATTTTTAAACCTGGTAACTTTTTACCAATCAAAACGGTAACTTGTTGCCTGTCTCTATAACAGAAGATTCACGTATAATTATGCTATGCCTTTTTTTATCATTATTTTAATCAAACCAAAAATGGAGGTAATAAGGATGTTGGAAGCAATTGCCGGATTTGGCCGGTCACTTTCACAGGAAGATGATCCCCTGGCAACACTGGTAAAACCAGTGCAGAAATTGAAAGATAAAGAAGTTTACCTTATCCAGCTTGATCTTCGTGATGGGACAGAAAAATTGCAGTTGATACCTTCGCCGATTGAAGTTGACCGTGATATCCGCATCCGTTACCGCTGGATAGGCAATATGGTTGGCAACCGTCCGCAGACCTACCTGACCACGGACAATTTGAATTATCTGGTGGGTTCAAACGTGTTCAACCTTCTGGAATACTTGAAAAACATCGGCCTTGAGAACACCGTCCTTTACAAGGATCTGAGCCAATTGCACCACTCTTTTTATACCTCCCTGCCGAACCGGAATCCCATACTGGATGTTGAAAAGCTAAGCCTTTTGGAGTCAGGCTTCATCAACGCTGCTTGGCATGAAAAAAAGGAGAAACCAAAAGCAGTTCTGGCTGAAGTTTCAACGGCCTTGAAAAAAAAGCTGTTGACCGAGCTAAATCTGAAAGCCCCGCAGGCCGTACTCTGGACGCTGGCTTACAACGGCCGCCCGCTGGCGGTAGATCGGACTTATGATCAGGCGATCATGCAAAGCAAGGAGCCGCCCTACCTTGAAACGGGAACCAAAGAAAATGTAGATGCTGCCACCGAGCAGGTCTGCTCGATCTGTGGCGCCACCGACCGCCCGGTAACCGATAACTTTGCCACACTCGATTTTCTAAAATATTATATTACCGACAAGATAGGTTTCGCCTCGGGCTTGCAAGATTTTTCACGCAATTTTACTGCCTGCGGAAAATGCTATTACGGGTTACAATTGGCTGAAAAATTCTTGCCGCAACACATGTCCCTAAGGGTCGGCCCGCTGCAATTCATGGTCGTTCCGGCCTTTTTGACAGGTGTTGCCCCTGAAAGCACCGATATCAGATCCTGGTCGGAACTCTTTCTCGACCGGGTTAACGGTCTGGTCGACACCACTGCCTGGCTAGACAAGATCGGGGGAAGTGATGGGCTTGAAACCAGGCTGGCTGATTATCTCGATGATCTGCCCGGGGAAGATATCGCCCTGCTAAATTTTCTCTTTTACCAGAAAAACCAGAGTGAATTTCGTATCCATGCTCTGGTGCGTGATGTTTCTCCCAGCTGGATCAACCATCTGCTCAAAGAGGCCTACAAACTTACCAACCGCGCTGCTGGACTACTGGGCAGGGATCGCTGGCATTTCGACCTGACAGCGCTCTACCGTCTGATTCCGCTGCGCAAAGGCCAGAACGAGGAATTCAAAAAATTGCTGCATATCTACCAGTCCCTGTTGCACCGCCGGGCGATATCTTACAGCTCGCTCATCCGGGAATTTGTCGCCCTGGCAAAAATATTTCTTACGAGTAATTTTGATTCAACCAGCATACAGCGTCCCAATAAGGGTTATGAGGAATTGGAAATGGCACGCCGCCTGCTGCAAGCCAATCTCTTTCTGGCCTTTTTGAACAAGGAAAAACTTCTGAAAGGGGGGAATCTGATGAACAATGATGCGGAGGAGAAACACGGCCAAGTATATCTCAAAGAAGACATGCATTTATACCTTGTGGAAATGGGTTACAACGAAACGCATACAGCCTTGTTCCTGCTGGGTTACCTGCTGCACCAGATCGGCAGTTCGCAGAGAAACAGCGGTTATAAGCATAAACCGATCCTGGACAAGATCAATTACAACGGGATGAGCTGGTCCAAGGTTGTTCGTCTAAGCAATCTACTGGTTGATCAACTGCACCAGCACCGGATCTTCATATACAACGAGAATAACTTTGCAATCATGAAGAAACTGTTCGACGCCAATAAATCAGCCTGGCCGCTTTCGCCGGAAGAGAATGTCTTTTTCATCCTCTCCGGCTATGCCTGGGCCACGCGTGCCGCCTACAAGGCCGGTATGGAAAAACAAGCTGAAGCCGCAGAAAGCCCGGGAATGAATGACTCAAATGAAGAGGAGGACAATTGATTATGAGTATAGTTGAAAAAAACAGTGAGATTCTTTTTCTTTACGATGCCAAGCTATGCAATCCAAACGGAGATCCTGATGACGAAAACCGCCCCCGCATGGATTATGATCAGGAGCGCTGCCTGGTCTCCGATGTCCGGTTGAAGCGTTATCTGCGTGATTATCTGGAGGAGATGGGGCATACAATTTACGTAACCAAATCCGCGGGGGTTGTTCAGGCAGGAAACCGTCTCATGGATGTTCTGGATAAAGAAAAGGTCAGCGGAAATGATCTTCCGGAATTATTGGCCAAATTGCTGGACGTACGGCTATTTGGCGCTACCATGCCCATCAAAGGGGAACGTCGCGGTGAAGGCGAGGCCGTCAACCTCACAGGGCCAGTCCAATTTGCCTGGGGTTATTCCCTCAACAAGGTACAACCTGTGGATTCTTCGACAATATCCTCACATTTCGCCTCTCGGGATTCCGCCGCACAGGGTACCTTCGGCAAAGACTACCGCCTATATTATGCCCTGATCGCTTTCCATGGTATTGTCAGCGCCAGGCGTGCCCAGGCTATGTTTGAAAGGAGCGAGCAACAACTGGAAAGCACCACTACCGAGGAAGATATTGCTCTGATGGATGATGCGATGGTCCGTGCCATCCCCCTGCTGGCAACCCGCTCCAAGATCGGCCAGTATCCGCGTCTCTATGCCCGTTTTATCTTTCGGGATGGCGACACCTTCATGGGCGATCTGCGAGACAGTCTGCGGCTAAGCGAAAGTGTTGGCCTGCGAGCAATAAATGATTTTTCCCTGGAGTTGGACGGCCTGGCAGGGCCCCTGGAACGTATAGAAAGCCGCCTCGATCATGTTCTGGTCTGGCAAGATCCAGACTTGCAGACCACTGCCAGCGGGGAAAAAACAACCCTGGCAAACTGGTTGGTCAATCATATTGGAAACGAACGGGTCCATATCTGGGAAGGAGCTTGATTACTTTGACCCCAAATGAAAAGGTAATCGTCTTCGATCTGAAAGGATCGATGGCACATTTCCGAAAATACTATACCAATTCATCGTCTCTAACTTATGGTTTTCCACCACGTACAGTGCTTATGGGCGTAGTGGCTGCGGTTTTGGGTATGGAGCGAGACTCCTACTATGGAACCATGGACATGGGCCATTTCGCTGTTGCAGTAAAAGTCCCCGGCAGACGGCTGATGCAGACCGTGAACTATACACGCACCAGAAAGGAGGACCTCACCATTTTGCAAAAGTTCGGCACAGTCCCCGGCACCCAGATACCGCTGGAATTGTTGCTTCCCGATGGGGGCCATCCCAAACTTTGTTTTCGTGTCTTTTTCAGCCATCCTGATCGAGATCTGTTGGACGAAACGGCACAGTGCCTGCAGGAGGGGCGTAGCCACTACCCGGTTTATCTGGGCTTGACTGAATGTCCGGCCATGGCTGAATTCCGGGGCCTCTTTGAGCCCGGGGAATATCAACGCCTGCCCGAAGGAACATCGATCATGCTTACCTCTGTTCTTAACACAGCTTCACTACAGAAATTGGTGTTGGACGAAAGCGCCCCCGGTCGTATCTTTCGAGAGCAAGCCCCCCATTCTTTTGGTGAAGGGCGCCGTCTGCAGCCGCCGGCAACGCTACTTTACACCGAGGGAGAACATCTGGCCGCACGGTTGCGTACCGATGCTTATCGTTTTGAAATCGGCGATGCAGAAACAGATACAATTGCTTTTATGGAGAGTTAGATTGTGCCATACTACGCTCACAAAGAAGAAAAACGCTTCTACCTGTTAAGTGCGCACCTGGCCGAAACAGCCGCAGGCATAGCGGAACGGTTGTGTACACATCCGCGTTATGATGAACTTGTATCAGCAGCCTTGCTCTGCGGATTGACCCATGATTTTGGCAAATATACCCGTTTTTTTCAGCATTATTTGCGTACAGGAAAAGGCGGCCCGGAGAAGCAGCACGCATTTTCATCGGCGCTCTGGGCTGCCCATCTTGCCGAACAGTTTGAAATGCCCCCCCTGCACTCCCTTGCATTGTTTGTCTCCGTTTGCCGCCATCATCGCAGCCTGGCCGATCCCGAAGAACTTCTCTTGCCGCCCCGCGAGTTGACAGGCCCCCCATGGGACCACCTGGAACCGACCAGAAGTGATCGCTTACAAATTACGCAGAAACAAATTGATGCGCTGGGCACAGAAACAGAGAAACTGGCAGTTGCACGTTCCTTGCATAAGGCAGCACGACATACTAGCCAGCTCCTTCAGCAAAAAGATCTACACGAGCCGTCCTGGTTGAATGCGGATTGGTCTGCCCTGCTCCATGATTTCCTTGATAATTGGACTGTATCGTACGGACGTCTTTATCGTTACCGGAGGCAGCAGATCCGGAACAGGGAGAGTGTAGATTTGCAATACTATTTTGATATGCTTACTTTGTTCTCCACACTGATAGATGCTGACAAAATTCATGCTGCTCGGTTAGAAGATGTGGAACGTGCTTCTTTGCCCCGTCAGCCTGTCAAAAAATATCGGGAGAAACAATTTGGCCCACCAACTACAGATGTTGATCGATTGCGTGACGAACTTTACAACACTGTATGCCACAACATGAAAGAGGCCCCTCTTTCCCGGAAAATTTTTACCATCACCGCACCCACCGGCAGCGGAAAAACTCTGGCAGCGCTGGCCTCAGCCTTTATCCTGAGAAACAAACTGGAGAAATCCGGCATTGCCCGCCCCCGGATCATTTACGCATTACCCTTCACCAGCATTGTAGATCAAACTTACGGTACCATCCGGGAGGTTCTGAGCACCTACCAAACTGACAAAAATTATAGCACCCCTCCCTCCTCCTGGTTGCTCAAACATCATCATCTTGCCGAAAATATTTACCACACGGCGGGTGAATCAGATATGGAATCACTTTCACTGGACAAATCACTCCTGCTTATCGAAAGCTGGCAAAGTGAAATCATTGTAACCACCTTCGTACAATTGCTTCATACCTTTGTTGGCAACGAAAACCGTATGCTGAAAAAATTTCACCGCCTCCAGAACTCTATCCTGATCCTTGATGAGGTCCAGAATATACCTGTGGAATATTGGCCCCTGGTAGAAAATGTTCTGCGGGAAGCATGTCATCACCTGGGCACCCGGGTTTTATTATTGACCGCCACCCGTCCTGAATGGTTCGGCAAAGACGAAATTCTTGAGTTGGGTGGCGCGGACCTGCAGATCCGCAGGCGTTTTGCCACCCTGGATCGGGTCACCATAACGGCGAATCTTGAACCTTTCACCGTAGAAGAACTAGCTGATAATTTCCTGAAGCAATACAACAGTGATCAATCCTACCTGGTGATTTTGAATACGATAAAAAGCTCGATCACTTTTCACCGTCTGCTCAAAGAAAAACTGGACCCGACTGCTCCACTCTATTATCTTTCCACAAATATTACCCCCGTTGAAAGAAGCCACCGTCTGCAACAATTGCGTGAATTGCTCAAGCACGGAAGCAAACCGGTTCTTGTATCTACCCAGGTGGTTGAAGCAGGCGTGGACCTTGATTTCGATGAAGTCTGGCGCGACCTCGGCCCGGTGGATGCGGTTGTGCAAGCGGCCGGACGCTGTAACCGCCATTTTTCCCATGAGCATGCTTACGTCCGGGTATGGCACTTGGTGAATCGTACTGAAAAAAACGAAACCTCTCTTGCACAATATGTTTATGGAAAAATTCACACCCATGCAGCAAAGGTAATGTTTGAAAAAGAACCTCAGCTCAGGGAAAGTAATTTTTACGAAACCATCGCCAGCTATTTTGAAACCGTGCGACAAGCCAAATCAACTTCCACAAGTAACAAATTGCTGGAGGCAATGCAATCCTGGCGTTTCTCCCCTCGTGAGCGCGATTCAGAGTTGCTCGGTGTGGCCAATTTTGCCTTGATCGAGGATCGCCCTCATTATTTGAAAGTCTTCGTTGAACTTGATGAAGATGCCGCTAATATCTGGCATCTCTATCAAACCACGGTCATTCCTGAAAAGGAATATCTGAAGCGGCGAGAGGCCTACCTGTCCCTGAAACGTGATTTCAACAGCTACACGCTGTCTGTTCCCGCCAAGTTGCTTGTTGGGCGTCTCGATGACTCATACACTCCATTGTATATACCCAATGAAATGCTCGAGGAATTCTATGACCCGGAAACCGGTTTTGCAAGAATCGATGACGAGAAGGTTCTCATACTTTAGCAGATTTTTTATCTGACTTCTTGCCGCTTCAAACTTTTACCCCGGCATGGTATCGCAAAAACTTTTCCCCAGTATTGCCGGTATAGACAGCAAGGAACTTCGTGAACCGGGAAAGAAGTTTTTTGACGGGAAGAACGGTCGGGCAATCTTCCTGGATGTGCAAAGTTCATTTCATGGCATACTCTACCCCCGGCAAGGCCCCCACAGCGTCTTCCCTTGCCAGGTCAGCGTTTTTGTTCTAATATGGAGCAAGAAAGGTAAAACCTGGGAGGTGTCGTTTTGCGTATCGGTGTTGCCCAGACCTTCGTTGCCGAGGAGATGAAAACCAACACGGCCAGGATGATGGAAAAAATCGCCGCGGCCGCTGATATGGAGATAGACCTGCTGTTATTCCCGGAGATGTGCCTCACGGGCTACAATTTCCATGCCTGGAAGAACGCTCATTTCTGGGGAGAACTTGACGAATCCCTGCAGAAGCTTGCCCTGCAGGCGTCGGCAACGGGAATGGGCCTGGTTGTCGGCCGGGTATTTCTTGCCGGGGACAAGATGTACAACGCAGCCACGGTTTTCCTTCCCGATGGGAAGAGTTACACATACTGCAAGAACAATCTCACCGCCGCCGAGGAAGATCACCTCCTTCCCGGTACCGCCCCCCTCTCCTTCGATTTCCGGGGGTACCGTTTCGGCGTGATCATCTGCCGCGACCAGAATTACCCCGAATTGGCCCGGAAAACATGCAAGGGCGCCGATGCCCTCCTGCTTCCCGCCGCCCATTACTACAAGCCGGCCGAGGCCCGCTGGAAACTGGATAAAAACAGAGCCCTCCCCCTGGCCCGGGCGGTGGAAAACAGGTGCCATGTCTTCCTCGCCAATACCGTGGGCAGCCACCTGAATCTGATCAGCCTGGGCAACAGCCTCATTGCCGATCCGGAAGGTATCCTGGTGGCCATGGCCGATGAAGTATCGGAAACTTTCATCACCTGTGATCTCCCCGCTGCGGAAGCCGGGGAAGCCGGGAAATGAGATACCTGCCCGAAACCATGAGGGATGGTCATCGCCGCCCCGAACATCTCCGCAGCAGTCCATGTCCGCCCAAAACCGCGAAGGACAGGATCAGGATTGTCTTCCCGACAAATTGACCGGAACAAAAAAGGTTTTCGGTATATTCCCGCCATAAATATTATCCAACAACTGTTGACATCTTCAAGCAGCAAGTGTTAATATTAAGACGATATCATTTTGATATCATAATTCACTTTTTCAGGGGGGAATCGATAAATGTCTGAAAATCCCAAAACCAATGTCAAGCAGATGTTAGAAGAGGAAATCGAGGCCAGGTCAAGGGCCGGTATGCCCGTCTTGCTGGTGAACATCGTCCTGATGATCGCCGCCGTGTTGTTGTTCATCCGCGGTATCATCCTGGTCGAGGACGTGATGATTCCAGGGATAGTCATGATCATTGTTGGAGCTCTTTATACCTGTATTGTCGGCCCGCTTCTCTTTGCAGGCCTGAAGGCGCTGAAACCCAACGAGGCGCTCGTGCTCACTCTTTTTGGCCGTTATTACGGCACGCTCAGGGGGGAAGGGTTCTTCTTCGTCAATCCCTTCACCGCGGCCTTCAATCCTTCCTCGCAATCTCTGTCTTCCGGTGTCATAGCGGCGGCTGCCAAACAGGCTGCGCCTGCCGATAAAACAACGCCCACGACAACCGTCCAGCCTTTTTCGAGCAAGATAATTTCACTCAAGGCCATGACCCTCAATAACGAAAAACAGAAGATCAACGACCGCCTGGGAAACCCGATCATCATCGGCATCGTGGTCATCTGGAAAGTCGTCAATACAGCCAAAGCAGTCTTCAATGTCGACAACTTCACCGAGTTCCTGTCCATCCAGTGTGACTCGGCGTTGCGTGACATTGTTCGCCTTTATCCGTATGATGTGTCGGATGTTTCGGACGATAACAACGAGAAATCCCTGCGTGGCAGCAGCCGCGAGGTTGCCGAAAAATTGAAGGCGGAAATACAGTCAAAAGTGGAGGCAGCGGGTCTGGAAATAATGGAAGCCCGGATCACCCACCTCTCCTATGCCCCGGAAATCGCGGCGGCCATGCTCCAGAGGCAGCAGGCTTCGGCAATCATCGATGCGCGGCAGATGATCGTGGAGGGCGCCGTGGGCATGGTGGAGATGGCTCTGTCCAAGCTCAGCGAAAACGAGATCGTGCAGCTGGACGAGGAGCGCAAGGCTGCCATGGTCAGCAACCTGCTGGTGGTCCTCTGCGGCAACAGGGATGCCCAGCCTGTAGTCAACAGCGGCTCCCTGTATTGAAAAAGGACTGGTTTGCATGGCAGACAACGAAAAAGAAAGAAAGCAAATTTTGCTGCGCATATCCTCATCGCTATGGCGGGAACTGGCGGCCTGGGCGGAAGATGATTTCCGCTCCATAAACGGACAGATCGAATACCTGCTGACCGATGCGGTCAGACAGCGGCGCAGGGGGAGAAAAAAATAGGGCGGGGCGCGCATCGGTTGTGAAAATCGGTTGCGACCGTTTCATGAATAAAACAGGCAGCCCTTCTTCACACGGCAAAACAGCCCCGCGCATGTAATCGGAGCAATGGTATTTTGCCGCCGGGATATCGGTGATTGACGGTGACTGCCAGACCCTATTCGTGCAGCCTGCAGCATACAGATAGTGTTATAATACAAAATGAAAGGAGAAAAAAAAGAATGGGTTTCGATGAAATTTTTGATATGCTGCTGAAGCTCTGGCCACTGCTTCTGCTTCAGCTTGCATTGATGGTCTGGGCCCTGGTTGATGTACTGCGCCGCCGCAGTACCCGCACTCTTTCCATGCCAATCTGGATCATTCTTATCATCGTCATCAATTTCCTTGGCCCGATAACCTACTTTCTTTTCGGGAGAAGCGAAGAATGAAAGCCATCGAGATCATAAATATGAGCAAAAGTTTTCGCGGGCATCGGGCTCTGCAGGGAATTTCCCTGGAGGTTCCCCCGGGTGCCGTTTACGGGTTTCTTGGCCCCAACGGAGCCGGGAAGACGACGGCCATCAAGATCCTCATGGGCTTGCTCAATCCCACCGGGGGGAGCGCAACCATGCTGGGCCAGGAGGTGCGCCCCGGCCTCTCCCGCGGGTTGAAGAAAAGAATCGGGTACCTGCCCGAGGAACCAACTTTCCCGGAGGCTCTCACCGGCCGCGAAGTGCTTGATTTTGTGCGAGCGGCCAACGGGATCACCCCTGACGAGGGGCGGATCCGGATCGATAAGATCCTGGCACGTTTCGATCTCACTGCCGCTGCCAATCGTCGCGCTGCAGCCTATTCGCGAGGAATGAAACAGCGCCTCGGGCTGGCCTGCGTGCTGCTCCCGGAACCCGAGCTCTACATCCTTGATGAACCCGTTTCCGCACTGGACCCGGTAGGTCGGCTGGAAACACTGGAACTGCTCGCCTCCCTGCGCGGCAAGGCCACCGTCTTCTTCTCCAGCCATGTCCTCGCCGATGTGGAACGGGTCTGTGACCGGGTGGCAGTGCTCCACCGGGGCAAACTGTTGCTTCAATCATCCCTTGCAAGCCTGCTCGAACAGTACCGGCTGCCCCGCTATCGCATCAAATTCCGTGGGGAACCTCCGGACGGCCTGGCTGGCAAGTTGCGCGATAGAACCTGGGCCCGGAAGGTGGAAAATATCCCCGGTGGTATCGCCGTCGAAGCCGACCCGGACGGTCTGGCCCGGATGGAAGAAGAACTGCTGCCTCTCCTTGCCGGTAGCGGCGCGGTGGTGACCTCCTACGAGCGGCAGCATGAAGACCTGGAGATGATCTTTTTGAACCTGCTCCGCGAAACCGGTTACCGGACGAATGAAGGGGGTAACTGCAATGAAAACACTCTTCGTTAAGGATATCCGCCAGCTCTGGCGGACCTTCCGCCTGCCGGCACTGCTGCTCTCGGGGCTCTTTTTTGCCATCCTTGATCCCATCGGGGCCAGGTACATGCCGCAGATCATGGAACAACTGCTGCGCGGAGCGGAAGGAATCACCATCATCATGCCGGAGCTGGGTCCGGCGGATGCACTCATCAGTTATTTCGGCAATGTTGCCCAGATGGGAGCTTTCATCGTTATTCTGACGGCCATGGGCGCCGTGGCCAGGGAACGGGAGCAAGGTGTCAGCGCCTGGTTGCTCACCCGCCCCGTTGGCCGCCTCCCCTATCTGTATTCCAAATATGCCGCTTACTCGGTCGGGGTTCTGCTGACCATGGCCTCCGGCACCCTCCTGGCAGCCCTTTATACCACCTCTCTGTTGGGCGTTCCACCCCTTGTCCCGACAATTTGGGGCGCCGTCTTCATGTTTCTCTACCTGGAGCTCATCCTGATCGTGGCACTCAGTGCCTCGGCTCTGCTCCGCAGTCAGATCGCCGCCGGCGGTGTTACCCTGGTCTTCCTGATCATGCTCTGGTTGCCACAGTTGTTTCTGGACCAGAGCGATGTGGGAAAATACATGCCCTATCGCCTAAGCTCGCAGATCGGCAGTTTACTTAAAGGCAATATCGGTGCGGCTGATTTTCTGCCGGCATTGCCAGCGGCCATCATCCTCGGCATCGTGGCCCAGGCCGTAGCCTCGCTTTCATTCCGCCGCGCGGAATTGTAAGAACGGCGGGTCAGGATACTGTTGTAGATCAGCGTTTCGCAGCTTGCGTGGCCTGCGGGAAAAGCAATGTTCACCCGAAGGACAGCAGTGCATTCCTCTGATTCAGCCGGGGGTAGAGGTATTCGAGGAGGGGATTCTTCGGGAACTGAAGCTCTCTTTTGTGGGTATGCTAAAAGATAAAAACCAGGAAATAGCTTCTCCCCCGAGTAAGTGGTATTGATGCAGGTTTCATTAGCCGCCTGACTTTAACTCCTTCTTTTTCTTATATGTTGGCTTGGCGACTGGGTCGTTCATGGGCCATAGCATAAAGAACGCTTCAGGGAAT